>JASFTY010000372.1:0-4552 GCA_050050535.1 Gemmatimonadales bacterium
GTCCCGCCCGGATCCAGTCTTCCTGGAATTCCCAGGTCGGTATGCCGCTCTGGTGGTTGAGCAGCTGGCGGAGCGTCGCGCTGCCGGTGTTGGGGACCGCGCGGACGATCTCGAGGTCGAGATAGTCCTGCGGCGTTCTGTCCAGGTCGAGCTTGCCCTCCTCGACGAGCTGCAGGATGACCGTAGCGACGAATGTCTTGGTGATGCTGCCGACGCCGAATCGGTCATCGGTCTGCACGGGAACGCGCCGGAGAATGTCGTTGTAGCCGGCTGTGCCGGCCCAGGCGAGTGAGTCGCCGACGCCGATGGCAACGGAGAGGCCGGGTATCCCCATGGCGATCCCGACGACGAGAGCGTCCTCGAGCACACGCTCGTCGCCCGGCCCCGCACGTTGAGCTACAGACTCCGTGACGAAGGCGATGTGTAGGAGGGCGAGCGTTGACAGGCATGCAACGGCTCTGAGCTTTCGCGGGTTCATGATTCGTCTCCTTCGCTAGTGATCAACGGCTGCCGCGACCAACGCAGTTCGCCCGAGGGGTCCGCCACGCGGAGCTGGAACGCCCAGCCGCCGTCCAGGTCGGCCAGCTTGATCAAGACGCGGTTCCAGCCGGCGCGCAGCCGCACCGTGACCGCGATGTCGTCGGCGACCGAGATGTGGCGGCCCAGCCGCTCCGAGACCCGCTGGCCGTTCACCCAGAGGACGTGGGCGTCGTCGGCGCCGAGCAGCAGGACGGCGTCGCGGTCGTCCGGCGCGTAGAGGAACGCCTGGGCGTAGGCGGCGACCCAATCGTTGGGGCTGAAGTGCGGGTTCAGGCGCACCTGGCCATCTTCGCTGGCCTGGGCTGGGATCCAGGCGAGCTCGGCGCCGCCCAATCCCACGTAGTGGGTTTCGAGGTCGGGGTCGAGCTCGGGGCCGTAGACGCTGTCGACGGCGGGGCTGTACTCGGTGCCCGGGACCTGGGGGCTGGGGAACGGCCCCACCACGTTCCACTCCGGCGCCCAGCGCCGCACCGGCTGCACGTGCACCGCCGCGGGCATCGGATCGCCGTTGCCGCTGACCTCTATGATGATGACATCGGCGGCGGCGACGGTATCGAGGGTCACGGGCTCGAGCACGGTGTTCGCGTCCGCGGCCTCGAGCGAGAGCGTGCGCGAGCCGCCGCCGGCCACGCGGTAGGAGACGGAGTCGCGGCCGGGGCCGCCCACCGGATACCAGACGACGTCGTAGAGGTCGGGGCGCGGCACCGGCACGCTGAGGGTGAGACCGCCCGGCGTCGGCTCGACGGCCAGGGAATCGGCGGGCACGGCGCCCGGCGGGATCTTGACCTTCAGGGTACGTCGGTCGGCCGGTGCGGGGAGCGGCGGCAGCGGCGCGTGCGGCTCGACCTGATACCAGTATGCGACGGTGGCGTAGTCGGCGACCTCCTGGTTGGCGTGCCCGTGCTCGAGCTCGACGAGGATCGACTCGTGGAAAGGGATGGGGTCGGGCACGTGCCAGCGGTAGGCGGCGATGCGGCCCAGCGCCACGTCCTTTACGACCACGCCGTGGTACGGCGCGGCGAACTCGCCTTGGTCGAAGTACCAGCCGCCGTTGAAGTAGTCCTCCGTCCCGGTACCCTGGCCGCGGAACTCGCCGTCGACGGTGAAGATCTCGTTGCCCTCCAGGAACCAGAGCCGTCCGGCGTGGGACTCGGCGTTCAGCGAGAGGCCGACGAACTGCCCGCGCCCCTTCGCGTCCAAGATGAGGTGCGGTTCCGGGCTCGTGGTCCGCGGATCGCGATGCCACCAGGCGTGGAAGGTCGCCAGATCGGGGGGCAGCGCGTCGAGCTCGACGAGATCGATGTTGTAATAGAAGGCGTCGATGGTGCGGCCGGTGCCGTTCTCGGCCACGATGCGGGCCCGCTCGCGGAACGGCATCGGCAGGTAGATGTAGAAGCCGCCGCTGGAGGTGCCGGCCGGTAGCGCTGCGTAATGCCGCTTGTCGAAGCCGTTGCCGAAGAAATCGCCCAGCGGCACGAGCACCGACGGCGCCGTCTCGCCGTCCCAGTACATCTTCAAGGCGATGCGACGCAGGTAGTCCGGGTCGCGGCTCGACACGGTGATCCAGATCCGCCGGATCACGCCCGGGCCCCGATGGTCGAGCAGGACCGCGCTGTCGCCGGCGGCGATCTCCAATCGGTCCAGGTTGCCACCGGTGGTGTCGTACGAGGAGACATGGACGAACCGGCCGCGCGGCGCGTCGAACAGATGGTCGAACGGCGCCGGCGCTCCGGCGGCCCGTTCCACGGTCGGTGTTGCCGGCGCCGGGCCGGCCGCGGGCTGGGCGCAAGCGCTGCCGACGAGCGCGGCCGCCGCGATGACAGCGAGCCGATCGATAGGACCTGCAGGACGGATCGTCACGGGCATCATGGTGCGTCTCGTTGTGTTAGAAGCTGGCTACGACGAGCTTTCCGGAGATCGAATAGAGCGCGACGTAGTCGGCGTGGCAATCCCGGCCACCTCGCCCCTAGAACTGAAACGGAGAAGACAACGATGAACACTCTGCGGGACTTCAGAGGGCCCGCTCTCGGATTCCTGGCCGCACTGATCGGCACGGTCGCCGGCTGCGCCCCCGGAACGACGATCGACCGAGAGGCTGAAGTTGCGGTGGTGGAAGCGGCGATCGACGGTTCCATCGGGTGGGCCACGACGAAGGACTTCGATCTGCTGTACAGCATCATCGCCGACGACTCGGCCTACCTCGAGGTCCACCCGGAGGATGCGGTGGTCAGGGGGATCGCCGAGTTCAAGCGGATGGAGGAGTTCTGGGCGAGCCCGGACTTCCGCGCCATCCGGCACGAGATCCGCGATCTCCAGATCACGTTGTCGCGATCGGGGGACGTGGCGTGGTTCTACTGCATCCTCGACGATGTGAACGAGTGGCGCGGACAGCCTGCCTCATGGATGAACACGCGCTGGACGGGCGTGCTGGAGAAGCGGCATGGGCAGTGGAGGATGGTGCAGATGCACTTCTCCCATCCGGTCGAGGGGTAGGTATCGTCTCCCGGACGAGGCAGACCACGCGGCTCGACGTCCCACTCAACCTTCCTCTGGTCCGGTTGGTGTGATCGCCGCTGACCCCTCGACCGCGCGACGCTATACTGGTCACACGGACGTAGAACGGCGACATGCTATAAGACAAGGAGGCGCCCGTGATTAGGGACCTCAGGGCGGTCCCGCCGCTCACACCTGTGTGTCTTTTGCTGGTGTGCCTGTGGGCAGTGGCCTGCGGCTCGGATGAAGAGACAAGCGTTGGCGGGGAGTGGGAGGGTACTGAAACGCAGGAAGGTGACGCCACGGTGATCCGCACCGTGTCCGGGTCCGTGTGGGGCCGGCCGGTGGGTCTGCAAGAGCTGTTCACGCTGGACGAAGAGGGCAGAGGCCCGCCGCTCGCCGACGTCAGGGGGATCGCCGCAGCCGGCGGCCGCATCTATGTCCTCGATGTGCAGGAGGCGGCACTCCAGGTCTATGACTCTACGGGCAGCTACCTGGAGACCGTGGGGAGGGCGGGAGAGGGGCCCGGTGAGTTCCGGCGGCCGGTGGACCTCACCGTCGATGGTGAAGGGGGTCGGGCAATCGTGCGGGACGCCCGTCTGCGACGCATCACGTTCTTGGATCTCGACGGCTCGCTCCTCACCACCTGGAACACACCGACGGTTCCGGGGCTGCTGCGTCCCATGGTGCTCACGGCGGAAGGTGACCTCTTCCTGCCCATTTGGTTGAACCCGGAGGACGCACCCGCGGCGTGGCGCGAGGGGATGGCGAGCTTCGGTCCCGAAGGGCCGGGCGCGGACACGATATCGGCTCCAGAGGCAGCATGTCCTGTCTTGGAGGTCTCGTTTGCCGGCACCACCCGAGGTAGCATCTCGCTGCCGGTCCCCTTCAGTCCACAACACGTGTGGACCTTCAGCCGGGGGCGATGGATGATCTCGGGATGCTCGGACAGCTACCGCATCACCATCGATCTACCCGACGGCAGCCGCAGGATCATCGAGCGGGACAACTGGGAGCCGGTTCCGGTGCAGCCCCTGGAAGCCGAGTGGCAGCGAGGGATGCTGACGGTTCGCATCCGCAGGGACGACCCGACCTGGCGCTGGACCGGGCCGGACCTTCCGGACGCCAAGCCGGCGTTCGAGGCCTTCTTCACCGACCGGCAGGACCGGCTCTGGGTGCTGCGGCCGGGCCCGGGGCGCCAGCTGGCCGGTGGGCTGCAGGAGCCGGAAGACCCGCTGGACTATTTCCGCAAGCCGGCCTGGGAGGACACCCACCTGCTGGACGCGTTCGATCCCGACGGTCGCTTCCTGGGCCGGGTCGACGTGCCGGCGGAGATCCGCTTTCGGCCTCTGCCCTGGATCGACGGCGATCGCTTGTTAGCCCTCGTCGAAGATGCTACCGGTGAGCTGACGGTCCGCGCCTACCGGCTTCTGATTCCCGGGCCCTGACGGTTAAGGAGGAGTGAGATGTCCGGTCAGGCCTATCGATATTCACTAATCATCTTGGCCACGGCCGCCGT
>JASFTY010000373.1:0-4546 GCA_050050535.1 Gemmatimonadales bacterium
CGGGTATTCCCTAAATCCCCGAATTCCCAATACCGCTCCACTGGTGCGCTTTCCCATTCCTGCTAAATTGGCAGTCAGCGGCTTCCGATATCATCAACCCCGTTTGCCCGACTAACGACAGAGGCGGCGATGGCCAGCGACCTCAAGAGAACACCACTGTACGCGGAGCACCTGAAGCTGGGTGGCAAGATCATCCCGTTCGCCGGCTTCGAGATGCCGGTCCAGTACCCTGCCGGAGTGTCGGCGGAGCACCGGGCGGTGCGGGAGCATGCCGGGCTCTTCGACGTGTCGCACATGGGAGAATTCCTGTTGGCGGGGGAGAGGGCTGCGGAGTTCGTGGACCATCTGGTAGCGAACGACATCTCGCGCCGCGAGCCGTGGCAGGCGACGTACTGCGTGATGTGCAACGGGAATGGTGGGGTCGTCGACGATCTGCTGGTCTACAAGTTCCCGGATCGATTCCGGCTGGTCGTCAACGCAGCGAATATCGAGAAGGACTTCGCCTGGGTCTCGCGGTGTATGGAGGGCTTTGGGGCTCAGGGGGTCGAGCTGGTGAACGAGAGCGACGCCGTCGCACTCCTGGCGCTGCAGGGTCCCGAGAGCGAGCCGATCCTCGCTCCCCTCTGCGATGTCGACCTATCGACGCTCGGCTACTATCGGTTCGTTGAGTCTCGGGCAGCCGGTAAGCCGTGTGTGGTCAGCCGGACCGGGTACACGGGAGAGGATGGCTTCGAGCTGTATTGCGAGCCGGGCGACGCTTCCCAGCTATGGAACGCGCTGCTCGGGGCGGGCGGTGGGCGGATCCAGCCCGTGGGCTTGGGTGCGCGCGATACGCTTCGACTCGAGGCGGGTCTGGCACTTTACGGGAACGATATCGACGATGAGACGACACCGCTCGAGGCCGGCCTCGCGTGGACCGTGAAGCTGGACAAGGGCGAGTTCGTCGGCCGCGACGCCCTCGTGGCTCAGAAGGAGAAGGGCTTGGAACGGAAACTCTGCGGCTTCGTCCTCAAATCTCGAGGTTTCCCGCGGCCCGGATACGAGATCCGTTGCCGCGGCACGGCTGTCGGCACCGTGCGCAGCGGTACCGTCGGGCCGACGGTGGGGCAGGGGATCGGGACCGGCTACCTGCCGCCGGAGCTGGCCAAGCCGGGCACCGAAATAGAGATCGTGATCAGGGACAGGGCCAACGCTGCCGAGGTCGTGAAGATGCCCTTCTACAAGGAGGGATCCGTCAAACGGTGATCCGTGCGGCAATACTGACGGTGAGTGATGGGGTCGCCGCCGGGAAGCGTCTGGACGGCGCGGGCGATCTGCTCGCCGCTTGGCTCGAGGGACGCGGCTGGTCTTTGGCCGAGCGGCGCGTCGTCCCGGACGAAGAGCCGGGGATCGCCGCGGTCCTGTCCGATTGGGCCGACCACGCCCGCGCCGACCTGATCCTCACCACCGGTGGCACCGGTTTCGGACCCCGCGATGTGACGCCCGAGGCGACGTCCGCCGTGCTCGAGCGCGCCGCCCCCGGTCTGGCGGAGGCGCTCCGCGCCGCTGGCTTGAAGAACACCCCGTTCGCCGCCCTGAGTCGCGGCGTGGCAGGGATCCGCGGCAGCTCTCTGATCGTCAACTTGCCGGGCAGCGAGAAGGCGGTTCGCGAGGGCCTGGAGGTCCTCGATAAGATCGTCCCGCACGCTGTTGACCTGCTGGCCGGCAGGACGGAGCACTCCCGAGAATGACGAGAATACTCGTAACCACCGCCGATCTGGAGAGAGCGGCGCCGGTTAGCAGGGCGTTCCAGCCCGACGGTGAGATCCAGCTTCTGGACAGTGCCCAAGATGCCCGCGCCGCCCTGGCGTCAGTCGGCGAGGAGCGGATCGCGCTGGTCATCTCCGGCGGACTCGGCGAGCCGAAGACGGAAGCGCTGATCGGGGCGGTCTACGAGGGGACCCCGCGGGTCCCGATCGTCGTCTTGCTCGGCGAGGGTGAGACGCCGCCGCCCGACCAGGGGGTCTACCTCGGGGTCGACGAGTACTTCCGGCCACCTCTCGATCACGAGGAGATCGCGCTCGTCATTCGCCGATTGATCGACCGCAAGGCGCTCAAGGCGGAGTTGGGGATCGTCGGGAAGTCGGCCGCCATGCAGGAGGTCGTCGAGAAAGTCGCGCAAATCGCACCCGTCGGCTCGACCGTGCTGATCACCGGCGAGAGCGGAACGGGAAAGGAGCTCGTCGCACGCGGCCTCCACAGGCTGTCGCCCAGACGCGGTAAACCGTTCATCGCCGTCAACATCGCCGCCCTGCCCGAGACGCTGCTCGAGTCGGAGCTCTTCGGCCACGAGAAAGGCGCCTTTACCGGCGCCAACTCGCTCCGCAAGGGCATGTTCGAGCTCTCCAACGGCGGCACCGTCTTTCTCGATGAGGTCGCCGAGATGCCGCCGGGCCCGCAGACCCGATTACTCAGGGTCCTCGAGCAGCGCGAGTTCATGCGTGTCGGCGGCAGTGAGTCGCTGAAGGTCGACGTTCGCGTAATCGCCGCCACCAATCGCGACTTGCGCCAGGCCGTGCAGCTGGGCGAGTTCCGGCGTGACCTCTACTATCGCCTCGCTGTCCTGAACATCCATATCCCACCGCTGCGCGAACGGCGCGACGACATCCCGCTTCTCGTGCACGCCTTCATCCAAGAACTCAGTCGTGAGCACCAGCGAGAGTTCAAGGGCATCGCGCCCGAGGCGATGGACATCCTGGTCGGCTACGATTGGCCCGGCAACGTGCGCGAGCTGAGAAACCTGATCGAGTCGATGGTGGTACTCGCGCCCGGTTCCATCATTCGCCCCATAGACATTCCGCCCGATGTACGGCACGGCGCACGGCGCACCCTGCCCAGCCCGCTCAGCCCCGCCGCAGGGCTGCCGCAGCCCGGCGTATCGGGCGAGACCCCCGCCCGGCTGCCCCAGATGGAGTTCATCTTCCGTACGCTCGTCGACCTCAAGTTCGATGTCGAAGACCTGCGCAGGGAGTTCGAGCTCTACAAGCGCAGGCATCCCGAGCTGGCCGCCGCCCGCGAGGCGGCAGTGGTCGAGACGCCGGAACCGGCCTCGAAGCACCAGCCAGCCGAAGAGCTGGATGTGGAGGTCGCTGCAGCCCCGTCGCACCCTCCCGAGGAGGACCAGGCCATCGTGTTTCGCCCCGGGATGACCATGGAGGAGCTGGAGCGGGCGGCGATCGTCGCGACGCTGAACTCCGTCGGCGGCAACCGCCGCCGTGCCTCTGACATGCTGGGGATCGGCGAGCGAACGCTCTATCGGAAGTTGAAGGAGTACGAGATCGACGGCTGAGGCCCGGAACCGACTCAGCCTTCCACGCGGCTCATCACTCGCCCCCGCTCGGCCTGCAGCAGCCGAATGATCCCCGCCCAGGCCAGCGAGCGCACCCCCTGGTACTCGACCTCGAACGTTACGTCGAGATCCACGGCCGGATCGAACACGTACAGTGCCGACTGCGTTTCCTCCTGCCAAACCTGCTGGCGACCCCACTCGGGCGTCAGCGGCAGAATTCCCGCCGGCCGATAGAGAATCCCCTTGCTCAGCAGTTGGACACTCGTCGGCTCGTATGTCGCCTGCTGCGCTCGCGTGAAAAAGGACACCAGATAGGCCGCCGGCTCCCCCCGCAGCCCGGCGCTACGCGCCACGTCGATGACCCGCTGCCTACGCGATGCGACCAGGCCGTGCAACCGCTGGTACGTATCGGGCGCAGCGAGCCGGATGACCGACTCATGCAGCGGCGTCACCTTCAGCTGGATGTCACCCGCCTGAAGCATGACCGTGAAGTCATCCTGCCTCAGCGTGCCGTAGCCCGGAGGTGGCAGGGTCTGCGCCTCCGAGCCGAACGCGGGCGCCGCCTCCTCGGGCGGCGCCGGCGCCGAGCAGCCGGCGAGCAGCAGCGCGGCCGCCACACTGCAGGCGACGGGTCGCTTGTCTGTGAACATACGAAGTATACCCGTAGCTCAAGCCTCCTTCCGCTGAGCCTCCGGCTCCAGGATGAGCATCGGCGGTGCCTTACGTCCGACACATTCCTCGGTGATGACGACCTCCAGCACATCCGCGCGGGACGGGAGCTCGAACATCAGGTCGAGCATCAGCTCTTCGATGATCGCGCGGAGCCCGCGCGCGCCGCCGCCGCGCTCGATGGCCTTGCGCGCGATGGCGCGCAGGGCACCCGGCTCGAACCTGAGCCGGATGTTCTCCAGCTCCACCATCTTCTGGTACTGCTTGGTGAGCGCATTCTTGGGCTTCTCGAGGATATCGACGAGCGCATCCTCATTCAAGTCGTCCAGGGCAACGATTACAGGCAGGCGGCCGACGATCTCGGGGATCAGCCCGTAGCGGATCAGATCCTCCGGCTCCACGTAGTAGAACGGGTTGTAATCAGCGTCTCCCTCACTGCCGATGCCCGACCGCCTCAGATTCTCGCGTGTGGTCCCGAAGCCGATCTGCCGCGTTCCGATCCGCGATTCGATGATCTGGTCCAACCCCGAGAATGCGCCTCCGCAGATG
>JASFTY010000374.1:0-4546 GCA_050050535.1 Gemmatimonadales bacterium
CGGTGGGAAGACCTGGGAACGACTGGTAGGGCTGTACTACTCCCTCAGCTCGGCCTACTTCGCCGACGCACAAACTGGATTCGTAGTGGGGTCGGGCTTGTTCAGGACCACGGACGGCGGCGTCACCTGGGAAGAATACCGTACGAGCGACAACGGGCAGATATGGTCCACCGATTGCACCCCCGATTGTTCGGGCGCGCGCCTTTGCAGTGCCGTGCATTTCGGCAGCCCGCAGACGGGACTCGTCGTCCGCGCCCGAGTCTCTGACCCGCTGCTGACCCCGATCCTACGAACGACGGACGGGGGAACCACGTGGTCGCGGGTCGCGCTGCCGATGAATCTGCAGGTATTGCGGATGAGAGATGTGCACTTCGCCGGGCCGGAGACGGCATTCATAGTCGGCCAGACGGCTTCCGACTGGAACGGCGCGATACTGCGCTCCGAGGACGGCGGCGCCACCTGGAGCATGCAGATCAATGAGGCCGTGTCGGACCTGCGGGCCGTGCACTTCCCGACCAGCGATATCGGATACGCCGTCGGCAGCATGGGGGGTACTTCTCTCCAGACCGGCGCTTCCGTTCTGAAGACGATCGACGGCGGCAACACGTGGAATAGGGTCGAGATGCGGATAGCCGGCCGCGTGATCCACCCGCACCTCAACGGGGTGTTTTTCGTCGACCCGAATAGGGGTTGGATCGTCGGAGACAGCCCGGAGGGAGGTCGACCGAAGGGGATCATCCTGCATACGTCGGACGGTGGCGATAGCTGGACCGAGCAGGTCGCCAGAGGCGCCGCCGTCCCACTCGAGGACCGGGCGCTGGAGGACGTGGCATTCGTGGGTGAGTACACCGGGGTCATCGTCGGCGACAAGGGCACCATCCTGCGCACGGTCACCGGGGGCGTGTAGGCGCGTCCCAGTCGGGCGGCAAGGACGGCTCGGGCCGCCTTGCGTACGCCGGCCCGCAATGGCATGCTCCCCCATGCCCGACGAGCCGAGTCCCGAGTTCTACAGACTGCAGGAAGCGCTGGCCGGCCGCTATTCGCTGGAACGCGAACTCGGCCGCGGCGGCATGGGTATCGTCTACCTGGCCCACGAGGTCAGCCTCGACCGGCCGGTGGCGATCAAGATCCTGCCGCCCGAGCTGGCGGCGAAGCCGGCGGCGCGGGAGCGCTTCCTGCATGAAGCCCGCACGGCAGCCCGGCTGTCGCACCCGAACATCGTGCCGATCTTCGCCGTCGACGAGGTCGACGAGTTCGTGCTGTTCGCGATGGCCTACATCGACGGCGAGTCGCTGGGCGATTGTATCCGGGCCCGCGGTCCGCGGCCGCCTTCCGAAGTCGCCCGCATCCTGCGCGAGGTCGCCTGGGCGCTGGCCTACGCGCACGCGCAGGGCGTCGTCCACCGCGACATCAAACCGGACAACATCCTGATCGAGTCGGGAAGCGGCCGGGCGCTGGTCGTGGATTTCGGTATCGCCAGCGTGGCGGAGAGCGCCGGGGAGACCGAGACGGGCCAGGTCTCGGGCACGGCGGAGTTCATGAGCCCCGAGCAGGCCAAGGGCGCGACGGTGGGGCCGGCCAGCGATACGTACTCGCTCGGCGTGGTCGGCTTCTACGCGCTGAGCGGCCGCTTCCCGTTCGAGGGCTCGACACCCCAGGTGGTACTCGCCAAGCACATCAGCGAGGCGCCGGAGCCGGTAGCGAAGGTGGCGCAAGGCGTACCGGGCAGGCTCGCCCGTGCCGTCGACCGCTGCCTGGCCAAGGACCCAGTCCAGCGGTTCGCCAGCGACGACGAGCTGGCTGAATCGCTGGGGCAGGCGCTCCCCGAGCGACGCGAGCTTCCCGTTCCGTTACGCGTCTTCGTCAAGCGCGAAGGCCGGATGGGCACCGGCGGAATCATCGTCTACCTGTGGGCGCTGGCGGCGATCTCGGCCATGGTGGGGGCGACGGTCGGCGAGTTCCTCGGTTACACCTTGGGAGTCGGTACGGGGATCGGCACAGCCATCGCCGGCGTCACCCTCGTCCCCGCCGGGGTCATCATCAGTCGCGCGCGCCGCCTGCTCAAGTCCGGCTACGGCCAGGAAGAGCTGCCCATCGCCTTCAAGGCGGAGATCGACCGCGCGCGCGAGGAAGGCGCCTTCCAGTTCGGGCAGGGCCCGTCGACCTACGAGAAGGTCGTGCGCGCGATCAGCGTGTTCGGTCTGACCGCTGGCGCCGGCCTCGTGGCCCTGGAGGCCACCGGAGGCGCCACTGGCCCGATTCTGTTAGCCTCAATCGTCTACTCGTTGACCATCGGATTCGGTACTGGCGTCCTGGCGCTCGTTCGGCTTCAGTGGCGCCGCGGCATCGACCGCGAGATACGCGGCTGGTTCTGGAAGTCGCGCCTGGGCCGCTGGATCTTCAAGATCGCCGGGCTCGGCCTGAAGAGAGTGCCGGCCGCAGGCTCGGCGACCTACCGACCCACCGAGCTGGCGATCGGCTTGGCCGCCGACCGCCTGTTCGAAGAACTCCCTCGCGAAATCCGCAGGTCGCTCAGAGATCTCCCCGACGTCGTGCGCAAGCTGCAGTTCGACGCCCAGAAGATGCGCAACCGGGTGGAAGAGCTGAATGGTGTGCTCGCCGAGGTCGGCAGCGAGCGGCCGGGCAGCCGCGCCATCGCCGCGTCGCCCACACCCGACGAGAGCTCCAAGGTGGCCGAGCGGCGTCAGAAGCTCTCCGACGATCTGTTCGCGGCACGGGACGCAACCCAGCAGCGCCTGGCCGACGCCGTCGCGGCGCTGGAGACGATCAGGCTGAGCCTGCTGCGCATGCAGGCCGGCTCGGGCAGCGTCGAGAGCCTGACGGGCGACCTGGCGGCGGCGCGGGAGGTGGCCGACGACATCGATCAGCTGCTCGAGGCCCGGCTCGAGGTCGAGCAGCTGCTGAAGCCGGAATAGGCGGGGCGGGCGGCACGGGGGCAGGGGCACGTCGCCGAGAGACCGCCTCTATAGGACGGCAAACCACACAGATCAGGAGGTGCCGAGATGATCGCGCCGGAACAGCTCGGACAGATCCCACGCGGGTACTCGAGGCGAGCCTTCGTACGAACGCTGGTGGGAGGCTCTGCGCTATCGGTCGTTGCGCTCAACAAACTGAACGCGGCGGTCTACGAGAACCTGGCCTCGCTGAACGCGGAGTACGGGCAAGACCCGTCCCCCGACGGTGCCTACTGGGAGGCGGTGCGGCAGCACTACATGTTCGAGGACGGGCTGATCATGATGAACAACGGGACGGTGGGCCCGATGCCGGAGCCCGTGTTCAACACGCTGGTCAGCGCGTTCAAGGTCCAGTGCACCAGTCCCTGTGACGTGTACGGTTTCCTGCCGCGCCGGCGCGAGGAGGTCAGGAGGAAGCTGGCCGGGTTCATCAACGCGTCTCCCGACGAGGTCGTACTGACGCGTAACACGACGGAAGGGATGAACTTCGTCGCCAACGGGCTGGAACTGGGGCCGGGCGACGAGGTCCTGATGTCGAGCATGGAACATCCCGCCGGGATCCACCCGTGGCGGCTGAAGGCGGCGCGCTACGGGATCACGGTGACGGATGTACCGATCGGACTGCCGCCGCAGAGCGTCGACGAGATCACCGACGCTTTCGAGCGGGCGATCACGCCGCGCACCAAGGTGATCAGCATCAGTCACACGGTGTACATCTCCGGCCTCATCGCGCCGATACGGGAGTTGAGCGAGCTCGCCCACCAGCACGACATACTCCTGCTCGCCGACAGCGCGCACGGCTTGGGGATGCTGAACCTCGACATGAAGGAGCTGGGTGCCGACTTCTTCACCTCGAGCCCGTACAAGTGGTTGGGCGCGCCCACCGGCTGCGGCCTGTTGTACGTGCGGCAGGAAGTACAGGACCGGCTATGGCCCACGCTGGCGTCCTCCGGTTGGGATCGCGATACGACGGCCCGCAAGTTCGAGACGCTGGGCCAGCGGGCCGACCCGATCCTGATCGCGCTGGGGGAAGCGATCGATTTCCAGAACATGATCGGCAAGGACAGAATCGAGCGCCGGGTCAGGACGCTGGCGAGTCATCTGAAGACGGAGCTGGAGGGGATTCGCGGGGTCCGGCTGCACACGAGCCAGGACCCGTACCTGAGCGGCGGCCTCACCGCCTTCTCGGTGGATGGGGTGGAGGCGGAGCAGATCGTCAATTATCTGAGGGAGAAGTACAACATCGTCATCAGGACGATCGGGAGCGAGGCGGCGGGAACGCGGGGCGTGCGGGTATCGACCCACATCTTCGTGAACCTGCGCCAGGTCGACATGGTGCTGGAGGGTGTGCGCTACCTCGCCGATCACGCCTGAGGTCGAGCTGGGTCGGAGGCAGGAGGACCACTCGCTTCGGGCTCGCGCCACCAACTGAGGACAACCTCGCGCCACCGGGTGAGCTCGCGACCTACGCGAGCTGGTCCTCCTGCCTCCTCCCTATGTGGCGACCGCAAAACTCGCGGCGCCCCCTGCCAACCCCTAGCGGCCCGGCGGCGCGGGTGGGTCCGGCCGCA
>JASFTY010000375.1:0-4535 GCA_050050535.1 Gemmatimonadales bacterium
AACCCGGCCACCGCGTAGCCGATGCCGAACACGAGGAAGAGCGGTGAGGGATGGAGCCCGTTAACCGCGATCAGCGCGAGGGCGATGGGAGCCAGAACGCCGCTATCGCCGAGCGCGCCGGACGCCTCCTGCAGCAGTCTACGCAGAGCGGGGAACCGACCTCGCAATTCCGCCTCCGCCTCTCCGGTCAGCGCTGTTCGATCGTCCCTGGAGCTGGCCACTGGGTCTCGACCGTCGCTAGTGTTCCCACCCGGTCACTCGGAACGCGTACGCCGGTCCGGCGGGCAACTGGCGCGGCGGCACGTCCGGCACGTGGATGAGCAGGTCGTCGCCGTCCGCCTCCCAGGTCAGATCGCCGGCGAACCCGAGCAGCGTGACGGCAGCGTCCTCGCCTACCGCGATGTCCTCTAGCCGCAGCGTCCGGTAGGGTAGCACCGGGGTGATCGCGTAGGACGTACCCGGCTTGCAGGTGAACCACGCCTCCTTCACCGCCTCGCCCTCCGCCGGCTCGACGGTCAGCCGCATGATGTCGTAGCCGGTCTGGAAGTCGCCTTCCGGCGACTCGGGGACCGCACCCTCGCTCCACTGGAACGGGCGCGCGCACTCGCGGGTCCCGTAGATCGCTTCCCCGTTCACGCGTAGCCAGTCGCCGATCTGCAGCAGCCGGTCCTGCATGATGACCGGGATGCGGCCGTCGGCGGTGGGCCCGACGTCGAGCAGGAAGTTGCCGCCGCGGCTGACGATGTCGATGAGCATGTAGATCAGCTGCCGCGCCGAGGCGTAGTCCTCCGCCCGCTCGATCCGGTTGTAGCCGTACGAGCGGCCGATGGCGCGGCTCTCCTCCCAGGCGTGCCGGCCGGTCTCGAACCCGGAGCCGTACTCGGTGGTGAAGTAGCCGCCATGCACGCCGCGGCCGCCGCCGTACCAGCGGTCGTTGATCGCGACGTCGTCCCTGCTCGGCGAATCGTTGAGCAGCCAGGCGACCAGCTCGGCGCTGTGCCAGACGTCGTCGCCGTGGTCCCAAGCGCCATCGGCGAAGATGACGGACGGCGCGTAGCGGGTCACCAGGTCCTTGAACTGCGGGTGATAGTGCTGCAGCGCGAACGCCTTCGGGTCCGAGAGATAGAGCGGATTGAACCACTCGTAGACCGAGTAGTAGAGCCCCATCTTCAGGCCGCGCTCGCGCACGGCGTCCGTGAGCTCACCGACGAGGTCGCGGCCCGGCCCGATCTCGACGCTGTTCCACGGCCGGCCCCAGGTAGCGCTCGCCTCGGCGCTGGGCCAGAGCGCGAAGCCGTCGTGATGCTTCGAGGTCAGCACGACGTAGCGCGCGCCCGCCGCCTCGAACAGCCGCGCCCAGTCGCCGGGCTCGAACAGCTCGGCCTTGAACATGGGCGCGAAATCGAAGTACTCGAAATCGGCGCCGTAGTGCTCGAGGTGGAAGTCGCGGGCCATGGGACCGATGCGGTCCGGGTCCTCGAGCCACCTCCAGTACCACTCGGAGTAGTTCTCGCGCGGCGAGATGGCGGGCACGGAATAGACGCCCCAGTGGATGAAGATCCCGAACTTGGCGTCGCGCCACCACTCGGGCGTGGGACGGCTGCTGATCGATTCCCAGTTCGGCTCGTAGCGCTGCTGCTGCGCGCCGACCGTCTGGACGGTCAGCGCCAGCAGAGCGAGCGCAGTCGTCATGGACTTCACGGACTTCATGGCGGGCTCCTATCCGGCGATCTCGTCGAAGAACGACACCATCCGCCTGCGCATCGCCTCGTCCGGCAGGCGCCCGTACGCCGCGCCCATGTTGTCCGCCGCGTGGTGCGCCTTGGTGGTGGCCGGGATCGGGCAGGTCACCGCGGGATGCGAGATGATGAACTTGAGGAAGAACTGAGCCCAGCTGGCGGCGTCGAACTCGGCGGCCCACTCGGGCAGCTCGTGGCCCTCCACCGCCTGGAACAGGCGGCCCCGCCCGAACGGCAGGTTGACCAGCACGGCCATGCCGCGGTCGGCCGCCAGGGGCAGGATCCGCTCCTCCGCCGTGCGCGCGGCGAGCGAGTAGTTGACCTGGATGAAGTCGAGGTCCTCCTGCTCCATCACGGCGGCGAATTCGTCGTACTGCCGTGTGCTCGAAGTCGTGATCCCGATGTAGCGGAAGCGGCCGGCGGCTTTCCAGTCGCGGAGCGTCGCCAGCTGGGTCTGCCAGCCAGCGAGGTTATGGATCTGCATGAGGTCGATGACGCTCCGGCCCAGCAGGTCCATCGAGCTCTCCATCTGCTCGATGCCCGCCTCTCTGGTCTCCGCCCTCACCTTGGTGGCCATGAACAGCTGGTCGGTGACGCCGAGGTCGCGCGCCAGCACGCCCGACACGGTCTCGGAGTTGCGGTAGCCGTACGCCGTATCGAGCAGGACACCGCCCATATCGACGAACGTCCTCATGACCTCCCGGAGCGGCGACAGCGCCTCCTCCGTCGTCTCGACGTTGAAGGTCTGCGACGTGCCCAGCCCGACCACCGGGAGCAGCTCGCCGGACGACGGGATCGGGCGCTTCATGATTACGGAAGAACGCGCGCAGCCGGGCAGCCCGACCCCCAAGGCCAGGGCGGCGCCGGCACCGCCGGTCAACTTGAGCATCTCGCGCCGGGTCAGCTTCATCGTCACCTCTCGGTTGGGGTCTTCAGAGGACGGATACGGCCGCACAATCTGCCGGCCGGCGCGCCCGGCCACAAGGCGGGCCGCGGTCAGCTTGACGGGGCCCGGCCGGTGCCGCAGGATGGATCGTCTTCAGGCGGAAAGGTAGCGGGCGATGGCGAAGCGTGAGAGACGCACCTGGGGCGCCCTGACGGATAAGGTGGCGCTGATAACCGGCGGCGCGTCCGGGATCGGACGGGCCACGGCGAAGGCGTTCGCCGGCGCGGGTGCCGCGGTCGCGATCGTGGATCTGGACGAGGCGGGCGGCGAAGCGGTGGTCCGTGAGATCGTCGAGGGCGGCGGCCGCGCTTTGTTCGTCGCCGGCGATGTAAGCGCGGCGGAGGACTGCCGGCGCGCGGTGGCGCGCACGGTCGATACGTTGGGCGGCCTCGACATCCTGTTCAACAACGCCGGTATCATCCGCCGGGCCAGCGTGGTCGAGCTGAGCGAGCGGGACTGGGACCAGGTGATGGCGGTGAACGCGAAGTCGATCTACCTGATGTCGAAGTATGCTATCCCGGTGATGGAGAAGGCCGGCGGCGGAGTCATCATCAACACGGCTTCCGGCTGGGGGCTGGCGGGCGGCCGGCGCGCCGCCGCGTATTGCGCCTCGAAAGGCGCGGTCGTGCTCTTGACCAAGGCGATGGCGCTGGACCACGGGCCGCAGAACATCCGGGTCAACTGCATCTGTCCCGGCGACACCGACACGCCGATGCTGCGCCACGAGGCGGAACAGCTGGGCGAGCCGATCGAAGAGTTCCTGGCCGAGGGCGCGCAGCGGCCGCTGGGCCGGATCGCGCAGCCGGAAGACATCGCCCAGGCAGCACTCTACCTGGCCGGCGACGCCGCTGCCGCCGTGACCGGCGTATCGCTGGTCGTCGACGGCGGCGGCCTGGCGGGCTCTGGATAAGGAGCGAACGTGAACGGCTTGAAGGGCAAGCGCGTCCTGGTCACCGGCGGCGCCAGCGGCATCGGCGCGGCGACGGCGGAGCGGTTCCTCGACGAGGGCGCCAATGTGGTCGTGCTCGACCGCGATCAACTGGGCTGCGAGCGGATCAAGAAGCAGCTGCCGCAGCTGGCCGGCGTCATCCGCGCCGACGTCGCCGACCCCGACCAGGTCGCTCGGGCATTCGACGAGCTGGACGAGACGCTCGGCGGCCTCGACGTGCTGATCAACAACGCCGGGATCAGCATCCGGCACGACTTCCTCGATATCGCGCCGGACGAGTGGCGTCGCGTGATGGACGTCAACCTGAACGGCGTCTTCTACGTGGCGCAGCAGGCGGCGCGGCGGATGAAAGCGGCGGCCAGTGGCGTGATCATCAACATGGGATCCACCAACGCGATCGTCGGCTACCCGTTCTATGCCGACTACAACGCGTCGAAGGCGGGCGTCCTGGAGCTGACGCGCTCGATGGCCCTGGAGCTGGCGCCCGATGTGCGGGTCGTCGCCGTCTGCCCCGGCTACGTCATGACGCCGATGCAGGAGGCCGAGTACACTCCCGAGATGATCGAGCAGGTGAACCAGAAGATCCCGCTACGCCGCCACGGCCGGCCCGACGAGGTCGCCGCGCTCTTCGCCTTCCTCGCCTCCGACGACGCCGCCTACATCACCGGGCAGACCTACGTGATCGACGGCGGCGAAACCGCCGGCGGCCTGGCCAGCCGCTAGCCCAACACCCGAGCCCGCCGATCTGCCGCCCGGCCCACGACGGGCAGTGCTCTCCCACGTGTTGATGCCGCGTTGACGGCCTGGAGGCAGTGTTGGGGGGCTGTCGCTCCCGGCTGGCCAGCCAATGTGACGGGTTGTGCATGTAGCTACATGTAGCTACATTTTCGCCATGAAGGCT
>JASFTY010000376.1:0-4534 GCA_050050535.1 Gemmatimonadales bacterium
CAGCAGCTCGCCGTTGACCGTGAGCCAGAGTCGCAGTCGGTGCAGGTCGGGAATCTCGTCAGGCGTGGCGAGGAACGGCCCGATGGGAGCGAAGGTGTCGAAGCTCTTGCCCTTGGCCCACTGTCCGCCCCGCTCGAGCTGCCAATCCCGCTCGCTGTAGTCGTTGTGCAGCGCGTAGCCGGCCACGTGATCCATCGCGCGCTGCTCCGGTACATAGGTCGCGCGTCGTCCGATCACGACGGCCAACTCGACTTCCCAGTCGGTCTTCTGTGAGCCGCGCGGGATGACCACGTCGTCATTCGGACCGCAGAGTGCCGTGGCGGACTTGAAGAAGATCACGGGCTCGTTAGGCATGGCCGCGCCTGTCTCGCGCACGTGGCCCGCGTAGTTCAGACCGATGCAGACGATCTTGGAGGGCCGCGCGATACACGGGCCGCGCCGCACACTTTCATCCACCACGGGGCAGCCCGCCGCATGCTCCGCCAGCCAGCGCTCGAGCCGGGCCGGGCCGTCGCGGCCGAAGAACCCCTCGTCCAAGTCCTCGCCGAACGCGCTCACGTCGATGCGCGTGTCGTCTGGGCGTAGGACGCCCGGGCACTCACTGCCGCGCTCGCCGAATCGGATCAGCCTCATGGGGCCTCCGCGTCAGGTGTTGAGCTTGAGGAAGCCGCCGTCGATCGGGTAGTCCGTTCCGGTGGCGAAGGCCGCGCGATCCGAGCAGAGGTAGAGCGCCAGGTCGGCCACCTCCTGCGGCGTTCCCATCCGGCCGATCGGCTGGGTCGCCGAGAGCTTCTCGAACATCTCCTGCTCGCGCCCCGGGTAGTTGTCGCGCAGAAAGCCGTCGACGAAAGGTGTATGCACTCGCGCCGGAGACACCGAGACGACCCGGATATTGTGGCTCGCGTAGTCCTTCGCAGCGGAGTACGTCATCGCCAGCACCGCCCCTTTGGTCATCGAATAGGCGAAGCGGTCGGCGATACCCACCGACGCCGCGACCGACGCCATGTTCAGGATCACGCCCCCGCCACGCTCCTTCATGCTCCCGATACAGGCGAGCATGCAGTTGTAGACGCCCTTAACGTTAACGCGGTAGAGACGGTCCATATCCTCTTCCGTCGTACCCTCCAGGCTCCCGACGTGCGCGATGCCGGCGTTGTTGACCAGGATGTCGACCCTGCCCTCCCGGAGTATCGCCTCGAAGACCCGCGCTACGTCGGCGCGGTCGGCCACGTCGCAGCGATGCGCCTGCGCGGACCCGCCCGCCTCGACAATCTCGCGCGCGGTGGCCTCTGCCGCTTCCCCGTTCAGATCGAGTATGTGCACCGCCGCGCCGCGCGCCGCGAAGGTCTCTGCGATGGCGCGGCCGATACCGCTGGCTCCACCCGTCACGACGGCCAGCCTCCCGGTAAGCGAAAACACGTCTGTGCTCACGACTGTCATCCCTCTATTCCATGGTCACGATTGCCGTCCGTTCGCAGCGATCCAGGCTGCGCCTTCCGGGAACGCGTAATCCCTCAGCGACTCAGGCTTCATGGCAATGGAGAAGCCGGGCGCCGTCGGCACCACGTAGTGGCCGCCCCGGATCACGACCGGATCGAGAAAGTGCTCGTGCAGATGGTCGACGTACTCGACGACGCGACGTTCCAGCGAGGCGCTCACGCACAGGTAGTCGAAGATCGCCAGGTGCTGCACGTACTCGCAGAGCCCGACACCGCCGGCGTGCGGGCAGACGGGGATCCCGAACTTGGCCGCCATCAGTAGTACGGCCAGGACCTCGTTGACCCCACCGAGGCGGCAGGCGTCGATCTGGCAGAAGCTCATCGCGCCGGCCTGCATGAACTGCTTGAACAGCACACGGTTCTGACACTGCTCGCCGGTGGCGACGCCGATCGGCGCCACGGCCTTCGCGATCGCCGCATGGCCGAGCACGTCGTCCGGGCTGGTGGGCTCTTCTATCCACCAGGGCTCGAAGCGCGCCAGCTCGCGCATGCTGGCGATCGCGTCGTCGACCTCCCAGCGCTGATTCGCGTCCAACATCAACTTGCGGTCGGGCCCGATCTCCTCGCGTACGATCGCGCAGCGGCGCATGTCGTCCTCGAGGTCGAGACCCACCTTGAGCTTGAAGTGCGACCAGCCCGCCGCCAGCCGCTCGCGGCAGAGGCGGCGAATTTCGTCGTCCGGGTATCCCAGCCAGCCAGCCGATGTCGTGTACGCCGGATAGCCGTCGCGCGACAGCTCCGCCTCGCGCTCGGCGCGTGTGGGAGCAGCCTCCCGCAAAACGGCGAGCGCTTCATCAGGTGTGAGCGCGTCGGTTATGTAGCGGAAATCGATACAGGCGACCAGCTCCTCCGGTGCCATGTCGGCCAGCAGCTTCCAGACCGGCACCCCCTCGGCCCTGGCGTACAGGTCCCAGACGGCGTTGACGAGCGCGGCCGTCGCCAGGTGGATCACGCCCTTCTCCGGCCCCACCCAACGCAACTGCGAGTCGCTGGTGAGGCGGCGCCAGAACCCGCCCAGGTCGCGCTTGATCGTCTCCAGCGTGAGCCCTTCCACCAGCCGGCCCAGGGCCCTGAT
The DNA here is from genome assembly GCA_050050535.1 of Gemmatimonadales bacterium. GTDB lineage: Bacteria > Gemmatimonadota > Gemmatimonadetes > Palauibacterales > KS3-K002. Next base: position 2,575 of record JASFTY010000376.1, read on the forward strand.
CGCGGCAACGCACAGCTCGTTTCCCCGTCCGATGGTGAAGGTGAGTCCGTGCCCCTCGAGCTCATCCGCGCGGTCGGTCCGGAGGATCACGTAGGCGGCGGAATAGTCGGGGTCCGGATGCATCGCGTCCGATCCGTGCCGGCCGCGAGACGTGGGGAATCGGACGTCGAAGACGTCGATGCGGGTAATCGTGGTTGCCACGCTCTTTATCCCAGGTCGTCCCTCATCGCGCGACCGCGGAGATCTCGAGCACCCAGGCGTAGTCGCACGGCGGGCTCCCTCGAAGATGGTCGGGCACTCGGGCGACGAAGCCCGTACCCGCCCTCTCCCACTCGAGCGCCTCCTCGGTTCCCAGTAGCGAGACCGTCGCACCCTCCGCCGGTCGCAGCTCGGTCATCGACAGGTACGCCGGGAGCCGTGTCTCACCTTCATCGGCCAGGTAGATCGCGTAGACCGTCCCGTCGGCGCGCCCCGTCAGCCGAATCCTGCCTTCGCGATACGGCGCCACCGCCCGAGTCTCGTAGATCGCTTCAGAATTGACGTCCAGCCAGTCGCCCAGCTCCTCCAGCCGGTCGTAGGCCGCCGCGTGCCACGTCCCGTCTGGGCCCGGCCCGATGTTGAGCAGCAGATTGCCGCCTTTTGAAACGACATCGGCCAGCATGTGAACCAGCGCACGAGCCGACTTGTAGCGATCGTCCGGCACGTAAGACCAGCTCGTCGCCATCGGCATCGGGACTTCCCACGGGTGCAGGATCGGCTCGTCCGGGACCCTGGCCTCGGGTGTGAGATAGTTCTGGTAGGGGCCCGGCACCGCTCGGTCCACCACGATCAGGCCCGGCTGCTTGGCGCGCGCATTCGCCACCAGGCGCGGCATGTCGATGTCCTGGCTCTGCATACGGGTGAACTTGTAGTTGGGACTGTTGATGCGCGCCTGGATCTCCACCCGGCTCAGCGGGCGCACCCAGCCGCCGTCGAGCCAGAGGATGTCGATCCGCCCGTAGTCAGTCATCAGCTCGTCGATCTGGTTGTGCGTGAACTCGACGAACCGCTGCCAGCGATCCGGATATCTCTCGATGTCGTAGTTGGGGTTGCGGTCGGGCGTGGCGAAGTACGGCCACCAGTAGTACGGGCTGTGCCAGTCGGGCTTGGAGAAGTAGGCGCCGATCATGAAGCCCTGCTCGCGGAAGGCCTCGAAGATCGCCGCTGTGACGTCGGCGCGCGGATCACTGTGGAACGGCGTGGCCGGGTCGGTGATCTTGTAGTCGGTCTCCTGCGAGTCGAACATCGTAAACCCGTCATGGTGCTTCGTGGTGAACACCACGTAGCGCATCCCGGCATCCTTCGCCGCCCGCGCCCAGCGCTCGGGATCGAATTCGGTGGGATTGAACGTCGTCTGCAACTCCTCGTACGCCCTCTTGTACTCGCCGTAGTCGTCCATCGACCGACGGCACCACGGCTCGTCCTCCGAGCAGAGCGACCACGACTCGACTATCCCCCACTGGCTGTAGGGCCCCCAGTGCATCAGCAGCCCGAGCTTCGCGTCCTGCCACTCCTCGAGCTTCCGGCGGACCAGTGGGTCGCTCTCCTCGACGTACTCGTACTCACCGCGTTGAGCGGCCGCCGGTGAAGGCGTCACAAGAGTGCACACCGCCGCCGCCAGGATAAGAACGATGACGGCTTCAAGGCGGAGCAGGCAATCGGCCAGTCTCTGCATTCGACAGCTTCCTGGAAGAGTCAAGCCCATGGCGCCCTCACGTTCTGGGGGCCGCCGGTTTCTTTGCGTAGATGAACTCGTAGTAGTCGCGCATCTCGAGCTCGCTGGCCGCTTCCGCATCGATGATCACCTTCGCGTCGCGATGTAACTGCAGTGCGCTGGCTGTGACCATGCTGGTCACCGGCCCCTCGACCGCCTGCGCGATGGCCCGGGCCTTGGCCTTGCCGCTGGCGACCAGGATGAGCT
>JASFTY010000377.1:0-4504 GCA_050050535.1 Gemmatimonadales bacterium
GGTCGATCTTGGTCAGGCGCTCGACCTCGTCGCCCCAGAGCTCGATGCGCACGGCCTGTTCCTCGTAGGCCGGGAAGACCTCCACGACATCGCCGCGCACCCGGAAGGTCCCGCGGCGGAAATCGAGATCGTTACGCCCGTATTGCACATCGACCAAGGCCGCGAGGATGTCGTCGCGGCGTACTTCCTGGCCCCGCTCGAGGATCACCAGCAGGTCTCTATACTCTGCCGGCTCGCCCAGTCCGTAGATGGCCGAGACCGAAGCCACGACGACGACGTCATCCCGCTCCATCAAGCTTGAGGTCGCCCGCAGGCGGAGTCGGTCGATGTCCTCGTTGATCGAGGCATCTTTCTCTATGTAGGTATCGGTCTGGGGGACGTAGGCCTCGGGCTGGTAGTAGTCGTAGTACGAGATGAAGTACTCGACGGCGTTAGCTGGGAAGAACTGCTTGAGCTCGCCGTAGAGCTGTGCGGCGAGTGTCTTGTTGTGACTCATTACGAGAGTCGGGCGACCCCAGCGCGCGATCACGTGCGCCATCGTCAGTGTCTTACCCGAGCCAGTGACACCCATCAGCGTCTGCCAGCGTTCTCGGCGCTCGAGACCGGCGATCAGCTCGTCGATGGCCGTCGGCTGGTCGCCCGTAGGCTGGAAGGGCGAACGCAGATCAAAATGGGCGCGCTGCGCCGTGCTACGTCTCAATGAATTCGATGTTGGATGTTCGATGTGCGATGTTCGGAGTTCGCCGCTACAACATCAGCTTTCGAGGCTATCGAACCAGGCGTCAATTTTGTCGTCGGACGCGTCCTGCTCGCCTTCCGCTTCGGCGGCAGAGTCGACCTCGGGCAGCTCTTCCGCCAGCTGCCGGGCGCGAGCCAGCATCGGGGTGGCGCCGAGCTGCTCGAACAAGACGATCGCGCGTTCTGCCGCGACCCGCGCCTCCGCCGGTTTGGCCCGAGCCAGGACTTGGGCCTGGTGGTACTGCAAGAATCCTTCGCCGTAGGGATCGGTCTCAGTCGTTTCGCCGATTCCCTGCTGTGCGACCATGCCAGCCAGCCAAGCGTCGCTGTCGAGATCGATGACCCGGATGCGAACGGCATCACCTTCGGCGCGCCGCTCGAACCAACCCTCCTTGCCCTGGTAGAGCTGCTCGAGCCGAGCCGCCTCCTGCCACGCTTGTAGCTCGTCGCCCGTCTCCAGGTAGGCCAGCGCGCGGATAGCGGTGGTCTGAAAATCGGCCTTCCAGGCGCCGCTTGGGGGCAGCAGCTCTCGTATCTCCTCGGTCATCGCCAGCACGGTGGTATACGCGCCGCGCTCGAACTCGAGCCGTGCGACACCGATCCTGCAGCGCAGCGCGAGGGAGGGATCTTCGAGCTCCTCGGCCAGCTGCAGCCCCGAGTTGAACAGGTGCAAAGCCCGGTCGAATTCGCCGCGCAGTGTCAACAGTTCTGCGATGTTGGCCTGCATGGCGATCTTCTGGTCGGCCACACCGGCGACCTCCATGCTCTCCAGCGCCGACTGCCAGTGGTGGAAGGCGCCATCCCACTCGCCGGCCCGGAAGTTGGCCAGCCCCAGAAGGTCGTGGCAGACTGCAACACCGCCCAGCTCGTCGACCTGGCCAAACACCTCGAGAGCGCGCTGCGCCAGCTTGCGTCCCTCCTCCGGGCTGCCCCAGGAGACGTGGACGCGGGCCAGCCGGTAGGCGGCCTGTGCCACCGTCTCGGCGTTGCCGCTCTGCTCGGCCACGTGAAGGGCCTCCTCGGCCATCAGCAACGCCTCTTCGGCCCTCCCGACCCTCTCGGCCACCACACACGACAGATCGAGGGCCATCACCAGCTCCTCGCTCATCTCCGCTGTGCGAGCGCGATCGACCAGACTGCCGGCCACCAGCGAGACTTCCAGGGGTTCGACACCGCGCTCGAGTTGCAGCCAGCCGAGCATTACGCCGGCGGCCACTTCGGTCTCGAGATCTCCGAGCTCGCGTGTCCGCTCGAACACGTTCTGGAGCAGGGCCTCCCCCTCGGGCTCCCTATCGGTAGCGGCGTAGATTCTGGCCAGGCGGTTCTGGATCTTCAGGCGCGCGAGTTCGTCATCACAGGTCTTGGCCGCGGTGCGTAAGAACTCGTCTACCTCGTAGAGCGCGTAGAGGCGTTCGGCGAGGTCGGCGGCCTTGAGAGACCACTCGAGTTTCTTGTTCTCCGCTTCGGAGGCCAGGTAGAGGACGGCGATCTCGTCGGCAATCTCCTTCGAACCGCCGCTCGCCAGCTTCTCGAGCGTCTCGGCGGCGCGGCTGAGCAGGTGAGCGCGGCGTTTTCCAGAGATCCGCGCGCGGATCACGCGACGCACCAGCGGGTGACAGAAGTGGTAGCGCACCGACTGGCTTCCGGTCGCCCAGCGACGCTCGCCGACCTTGCGAATCAGCCCGTGCCGCTCTTCTGCCGTCCGCAGGTCGCCCAGCACCTCTTCCTGCTCCTTGGCTGCCTGCGCTGCTACGACGGCCGAGTCGACTACGGATCCACAGAGTGCCGCCGCCTCGAGCGTCCAGCGGACATTGGGCTCCAGCGAATCGAGCCGCCCGGCAACGACGCTGTCGATCTTCGCCTCCGGACTCGGCAGCTCGCCTTCGCGAACGGAGTACTTGAACAGACGCTTGCGGAGGACCTGACGCTCCAGCAACGCGCGCAGCAACTGTTCCGCCCGCAGCCCGTTGCCTCGGGCAGCGCCGGGCAGCCAAGCTTCCAGGTCATCGCCGAACGATCCTTCCAGAAGTTCTTCCGCGAACTTGAGGATCGCGTCGTTTTCCAGCTCACGGACCGCCAGCTCGACCGTCGCCGGACCGAGCCGGTGCTGAAGCGGTTTGATCGAAACCGAGCCAGGCGACTCGGAGGGCTCGTAGGTCGCCAGCACGAGGACCGGCAGCGAGCCGAGTGCAGCACCGAGGCGCGCCAGCAGGTCGAGGGACGAGCGATCGCTCCACTGCAAGTCATCGATGAAGAGCACCAAGATTCGCTGGCGCGTGATGGCACGGCAGAGAGCTATGAACTGGTCGAACAGGGCGTTGCGACCGGGGGACGGCGCCGCGCCGGGCATCCAACCGGGCACCTCTCTGCGGACGATCGCGGCGAGCGCGGCGTCGCCGGTCATGCCCATGAGCTGGGCGAGCAAGTCCCGGAACGGCCCGTAGGGTCTATAGGACGTCACACCCTCGACACAGCTCGCTCCGAGAGCGACCGCGGAGGGATCCCCGTCCCTGAGCCGGCCGATGAATGCTCTGGCCAGCGCCGTCTTGCCGACCCCGGCAGGGCCACTCAGCACGACCAGCCGCCCCCGAGCGCCCTGCTCTGCCCGGAGGTCTCGCACCATCCGGTCGAGCTGAGTAAGCTCGGTGGCCCGGGCTACCAAGCGACCTGCGTCTTCGTGCTCGCTCGCTCCCATTCCGCTCGAGTGGTCAGCGCGGCCTCATCCGTGGGTCCTAGGGCCGCGAAATCTCGAGGATCCGCTTCCAGGTCTCCCCAGGGACAGGCATCACGGAGAGGCGCGGCACACGCACCAGCTCCCACTGCTGAAAGCTCGCCTCTGACTTGATGCGCGCCAGGGTCACGGGCTGAGGCAACCGCTCCTGCGGGCTCACCTCGAACACCAGGAATCGTTCGTCCTTCTGATCCGGGTCCGGGTAGGCCTCGGTCTCCACACGGGCGATTCCGACAATTGCCTTTTCCTTGCCCGTGTGGTAGAAGAACGCCCGGTCGCCGGGCCGCGCCTGTCGCATGTGCTTGAGAGCAGCGCGGTTCTTGACCCCGTCCCAGACCGCGCGTCCTTCGCGCTCCAGATCCTCGAATGAATAGTCGCCCGGCTCGCTTTTCAAAAGCCAGTAGGCCGGCACTACTCCACCTCCGCCTGCAGCTCTGACTCGATCAGTCTCTCGCGTCGCTCGACGCTGACGACGCCCTTCACTTTGCGCACCGCCTTGGTGACCTTCATCAGGTGCGTCAAGTTCTCGATCTCGACGACGAACTCGCCGCGCATCCCACCCTCCACGGCCTCCGTGACGGCACTCTGGATGTTCGTTCCCGTGTTGCTGATCGCCTTGGCGATATCCGAAAGCAGCCCGCGTCGATCGGTACCCTCGACGCGAATCCGCACGAAATACAAGTGTGCCTTGTCGGTTCGCCAGTCGATCTCGATTCGCCGCTCGGGGTGCTCGCTGAATTTGAGAATGTTCGGGCAGTCACTGCGGTGGATCGAGATCCCACGGCCGCGCGTGATGTACCCAATGACCTCGTCGCCCGGCACCGGCTGGCAGCACTGTGAATAGCGGACTGCTACGTTATCGATCCCCTGGATCTTCACACCGCGGGGGCCACCGCGTATTTGCTCGACCAGACGACCGATTCGACCCGGCTTCTCCACCTCGGTCGGCATTTCTTCGTCGGGCCAGAGGTGTCTCAAAACGTTCGAGAGGGCTACATCGCCGCGGCCCAGGGCTGCGTATAATCCGTCGAGGTT
>JASFTY010000378.1:0-4493 GCA_050050535.1 Gemmatimonadales bacterium
GTCTCCGAGAGCCTGGCCCGCGAGTACTGGGGCTCGCCGCAGGCGGCGCTCGGCCAAGGGGTCTCGGTTCGATCGGAGCCGCCGCGCTGGTACGAGGTCGTCGGCGTGGTCGCCGACGTCAGAGAGGATGGGCTGGGCCAGGATCCGCCGCCGATGGTCTACTGGCCCCAGGTGACCCTGGCGTTCTGGGAAGGGGATCCGCCCGACCAAGTTTTCACCTGGCGAGGGATGGGCTTTGCGATTCGCAGCGATCGAGTCGGCACGGCCGGGTTCGTAGACGAGGTTCGGGCCGCCGTCTGGGAGATCAACCCGAACCTGCCGGTGCGCGGCCTCCAGTCGCTCGAGGAGCTGATGGGCCAGTCGATCGCGCAAACGTCGTTCACCCTGGCGCTGCTCGGCGTCGCCGCGGGTGTGGCGCTGCTGCTCGGGGTGATCGGCGTCTATGGCGTGATCTCTTACGCGGTGAGCCAGCGGAGCCGTGAGCTGGGTCTGCGGATGGCGATGGGCGCCCAGGCCGGGCAGGTAAAGAGAATGGTGGTACGGCAGGGCCTGGTCCTGTCGGCGGTGGGTGTGGCGATCGGCCTGGCCTTGGCGATCGGGCTCACGCGCCTGATGTCGGGGCTCTTGTTTGGGGTGAGCCCGGTCGATCCGCTGACCTTCCTGGCGGTCGCTGCGGTCCTCATCGGGGTGGCCCTCATCGCCAGCTACCTGCCGGCTCGCCGCGCCGCCGGGGTCGATCCGATGGACGTGCTGCGGGCGGAGTAGACGCGCGGCGGCAGCGTGCCGGCGCCCTCACTCCGCCCGCATCGCCTCCACCGGATTCGCGCGCGCGGCGCGCCACGCCGGCACGAGCGAGGCACCCAGCGCGACCGCTCCCATCAGCACGGCGACGACGGCCAACGTTGCGGGGTCGGTTGGCGATACCCCGAACAGCAGGCCCTGTAGCGCGCGTGTGGCGGCCAGTGCGCCGCCGATCCCGATCGCCAATCCGACGGCGGTCACGCGCGCGCTCTGCCACACGATCAGCCGCAGGAGCCGCCGCCCATCGGCGCCGAGCGCGGCCCGCACCGCCAGTTCGCGGCGGCGCCGTCCCACCGTGTAGAGCACGGCGCCGTAGATCCCGCCGGCGGCGAGCAGCAGGGCCACTACCGCAAAGCTGATCACTAGGGCCGAGTAGAACCTCGGTGTGGCGACCGACTGTGCCATCCGCTGTGAGACCGTGAAGACGTTCGCTAGCGGCATGTCGGGATCCAGTTCCCAGATCGCGTCTCGCAGCGCCGGCAGGACCGGCGCCGGATCGCCGGCGGTGCGTACCACGAGCGCGGTCATAGCCATGTCCGCACCCCAGCGCTCCCAAGCAACGTAGAGCATCGCCTCATCACCCTGGTCGAGACCCCAGTGGCGCAGCCCGGATACCACTCCCACGACCCGCAACTGCTGGAGTCCACCTTGCTGCTGCAGTCCCTTGAACACCCGGCCGATCGGGTCCCGATTCTCGAACAGCCGGTCGGCGAGCGACTGCGATAGCACCACGGGAATCGGAAACTCGTCGGCTGCGCTCGAGCGCAGGTCGCCGCCGCGCAGCTCCGCACCGATAGTCGCGAAGAAACCGGGCGTCACCGGCTGGATCATCGTGGGCTGCTCGATTTCGACCCCCGCGTCGTTCACGTACCGGCGTTGCCCCCAGCCGGTCCGGCTCCCGCCATAGTACTGGAACGGGACGGTGATCGAGACGGCGGCCGCCCGCACGCCGGGTATTCGCTCGATCCGGGGCAGCAGGTTACGCACGAATTGAATCCTGGCCTGCTCATCGTACCGGTCGTCTCCTAACCGCAGCTCCAGGCCCGCCAGGTGTGCCGCGTCGAAGCCGGGCTGCACCGAGGTGAGGCGCAGGAAGCTGTTGAACAGGAGCCCGGCCCCCGTGAGCAGCACCAGCGCCATCGCGATCTCCGCCACGACGAGCGAACGGCGCAGTCGGCCCCGATCGCGGCCTTCGCTGGCGCGTCCGCCTTCCTTCAACATCGCACTCACGTTCAGACGCGCACCTTGAAGCGCAGGGGCGGTACCGAACAAGACCCCCGTCAACAACGACACGCCGAGGGCGAAGGCGAGCACACGTGCGTCCACCGCGACACGCTCGATCAACGGGATGCCCCCGGGATTCCACATCTCGAACGCCCGCACCCCTGCGATCGCCACGATGATCCCAAACAGGCCGCCGGCCAACGCGAAGACCAGGCTCTCGGTCAGTACCTTCGTCAGGATGCGGACCCGGCCGGCGCCGATCGCGCTCCGCACGGCCAGCTCGTGGTGCCGCTCCGTCCCGCGAGCGAGCAGCAGGTTCGCTACGTTCGCGCAGGCGATCAGCAGCAGGAGCCCCACCGCGCCGAGCAGCAGCTGTATCGGCCCACGCACATCGCCGATCAGGGCCGTCTGGAGCGAGAGCACCGTCACCGGCCGCAGGTTACCGGCTTGGTTGCGATGAAGCTCCGGATGCACGTCGGCCAGCCTCGCGATCGCCGCGTCCAACTCGCTCTGCGCCGCTCCCACCGTCCTGCCGTCCCGAAGTCGCCCGTATACGTCGACCACGAAGAGATAGGATCTCTGCAGCCACTCCCAATGGGGATCCATGGCGATGAACACGTCGCGCTCCCGTCCTGTAAGGCCGGCAGGGGACGTGAGTCCTGCATCGAGCACGCCTACGACCTGTGCCGGATTGCCGTCCAGTGTGAGCGAGCGCCCTACGACGCCGGGATCGCCGCCGAACAACCGCTGCCACGCACCCCAGGAAAGCACCGCCCGGTGCGGAGCGCCCTGGAAGTCGTCCTCGAGGAGCAGCCGGCCGACCGCCAGACGCCCGTCGAACAGCTCGAGATACCCCGGGAGCACCAGCGCGGCGTTCAGTTGCAGCGGGCGGTCGCCACCGGTCCAGTCCATCTCGGTCTCAAACACCCCCGTGAGCATGGCGAAGCTGGTCGTGTGCTCGGCGAAATCGGCGACCCGCGGCATCTGAAACGACCCGCCGTCGAAATACACCAGTTGGGCGGGCTCGTCGTACGGCAGCGACTTGAGCAGCACACCGTCCACCACCGAGAAGATCGCGGTCGTGGCGCCGATCCCCAGACCGAGAATCAGCACGGTCACCGCCCAGAAGCCCGGCTCCCGCCGTGCGCTGCGCAGTGCGTACCGGACGTTGCGCACCAGCTCCGCCGCCAGGGCGCCGATCCCGCCCCGCGACTCGAGCCTCCGCGTACGATCCTCGACCCACTCCGCCGCGGCGGGCGGTCGGTTCTTCCGCTCCGCGGCCGCGATGCGGCGCCCCAGGTCATCCCAATCCGTCACGTGCGCAGCAGCCAACTCTTCCGCCTCGGCCTCCGGGATCCCGCGCGCCAGGTGCGTGCGATAGAGGTCCTCGAGCTGACCGGCCAGCTCCTCCACGATCCGCTCGTCGCGCAGGCCGCGCAGCGCCGGCAACGCCAGCCGCGACCGCACGTAGGCCTTCCAGTCACGCATGACTACCCCCGATCACCAGGTTCACCGCGGCCGTGTACGCCGCCCACTGGCGCCGCTGCTCGGCCAGCACGTCTCGCCCTTTCCGGGTCAGACGATAGTGACAGCGCCGACGCTCTCCCGGCGTCTCCACCCAGCGCCCGGAGATCCAGCCTTCGTTCTCCATCCGGTACAGCACCGGATAGAGCGACGACACATTGAACTGGATCTCGCCGCCGGAGCGAAGCTCGATCAGCTTGCCTAGCTCGTAGCCGTGGGTCGGCTGATCGTCGAGCAGCGCGAGGATCATGAGCTCGACGCTGCCCTTCTTCATTTCGGGGCTGAACACGGGGTGCCTCCTAATGTTTGGCGACGCTATATGTTGTCTGGGCAAATATACCGCGGAACCCGCTGCCGGCAAGTAGCAGGGTAGGTCAGCGGCAGCGACGTGCTAGGCCAGCTCTTCCTCGATGATCCCGGCGATATCGTCGGCCTGCCGCCAACCCGCCTCGAGCTCGGCGGCCTCGCCGGCCAGGCGCCGGCGCTCGACGTTGGCGTTTACTGAGATCTCGAGGGCGAGGCGGCGTATGCGGCCGAGCCCGTAGAGCGAGCGCCGCTCCGCCGCGAGCCCGCTGACCAGGTTCTCGGCCGAGCCGGCGTCCTCGATGAGGCGGATGGCGTCGGCCAGCTCGTCCTGCGAGGCGCCCTGGACGTTGTGGTAGGCGAGCACGCGGCGCAGCACCTGCTCGGCGGCCTCGCCGTCGAGGCGGTGGACCTTGTCGACGGTCCACGGGTCGCAGCGGCTACAGGGCAGGGCGATCGCGAGTCCGCGCTCGCTGGACGGCAGCAGGAGCAGGAACCTCGTCCGGAAGAAGAAGAGCCGGATCAGGACGCTGTGGCATTGGGGGCAGGGCGCGCGGCCGGCCCAGGCTTCTCGGCCGAACCAGCGCCAGCGCATGATGTCGGCGTGCAGATCGTCCGACGGGTAGAAGTCGCCGGTGATC
>JASFTY010000379.1:0-4485 GCA_050050535.1 Gemmatimonadales bacterium
AAGCTATGGCTTGGCGCTCTTTACGGAGAGTGCCAGGGGTAGAGGAGCGTTGCGTGCGCACAGAAGCGGTGGCGGGAGCCATTGTGGAGCGCACGGAAGTGAGAATCCCGGAATGAGTAGCGAGAAACAGGGTGAGAACCCCTGTCGCCGAAAGCCTAAGGTTTCCTGAGCCATGTCGATCAGCTCAGGGTTAGCCGGTCCCTAAGGCGAGGCCGAGAGGCGTAGTCGATGGGAAGCGGGTGAATATTCCTGCGCCACACGTCTGGTGATTGAGCACGAGGGGGGACGCCGGAGCGAAGGGCCCGTCGGGTGATGGAAGTCCCGATGCAAGGGAGTAGGTCGAGTGGGCGAGGCAAATCCCGCCCATTAACCGAGACCCGAGTCCGAAGAGGTTTCGTACCTCGCAAAGGGGTCTGGAGTCGACGGCCGAGAAAAGCCTCGCGTGCGAATCAGGCGGGTGACCGTACCGCAAACCGACACAGGTAGGCGAGGCGAGGAGCCTCAGGCGCTCGAGTGAATCTCGGTCAAGGAACTCGGCAAAATGTCCCCGTAACTTCGGGAGAAGGGGAGCCCATGCTAGGTGAGCTTCTACGCGGAGCGAGCCGAAGTGGGCCGCAGAGAATCGACCCAAGCGACTGTTTAGTAAAAACACAGGTGCCTGCCAAGTCGGCTAAGACGACGTATAGGCACTGACGCCTGCCCGGTGCCGGAAGGTTAAGCGGAGGGGTTATTCGGCTTCGGCCGGAGAAGCTCCGAGGCGAAGCCCCGGTAAACGGCGGCCGTAACTATAACGGTCCTAAGGTAGCGAAATTCCTTGTCGGGTAAGTTCCGACCTGCACGAATGGCGTAACGACTTGGGTGCTGTCTCGACCGAGAGCTCGGCGAAATTGGAATATCGGTGAGGATACCGATTACCCGCGGCAGGACAAAAAGACCCCGTGCACCTTTACTGTAGCCTGGTATCGGGTCTTGGCACCACTTGTGTAGGATAGGTGGGAGGCTGTGAACCGGTCCCGTCAGGGGCCGGGGAGCCACTGGTGAAATACCACCCTGGTGATGTTGGGGCTCTAACCCACAGCCGTGAAGCCGGAGTGGGGACGGTGCCAGGTGGGCAGTTTGACTGGGGCGGTCGCCTCCTAAAGGGTAACGGAGGCGTGCAAAGGTCCCCTCAGCGCGGTCGGTAATCGCGCGGCGAGTGTAAAGGCACAAGGGGGCTTGACTGCGAGAGGGACACCTCGAGCAGGTGGGAAACCAGGCCTTAGTGATCCGGCGGTCCCGCAAGGAAGGGCCGTCGCTCAACGGATAAAAGGTACGCCGGGGATAACAGGCTTATCTCCCCCGAGCGTTCATAGCGACGGGGAGGTTTGGCACCTCGATGTCGGCTCATCGCATCCTGGGGCTGGAGAAGGTCCCAAGGGTCGGGCTGTTCGCCCGTTAAAGCGGTACGCGAGCTGGGTTTAGAACGTCGTGAGACAGTTCGGTCTGTATCCGCCGTGGGCGTTGGAGACTTGCGGGGAGCCCTCCCTAGTACGAGAGGACCGGGAGGGACTGACCTCTGGTCTGCCTGTTGTCCCGCCCGGGGCAGCGCAGGGTAGCCAGGTCGGGCCGGGATAACCGCTGAAAGCATCTAAGTGGGAAGCCCACCCCAAGACGAGGTCTCCCAGAGCGAAAGCTCCTGAAGGTCCCCAGGAGACGACTGGGTAGATAGGCGGCAGGTGTAAGCGGGGCAACTCGCTCAGCCGAGCCGTACTAATCGACCGTGAGGCTCGGAACCTTCTCTAAAGATTATCGCGCTCACTCACTCCCGTGCATTCACCCGACTCGGTCCTTTTCTGTACAGAAGTAAGCAGTAAGCGGTAGGCAGTAGGCGGTGACTTCGAATCCACCGCCCACCGCCGCACCGCTCACTGCTCACCGGCTTGTCCGGTGGCCATAGCGAGGGAGAAACACCCGATCCCATCCCGAACTCGGTAGTTAAGCCCCTCTGCGCCGATGGTACTGCGGGCGCGAGCCCGTGGGAGAGTAGGACGCCGCCGGCCTTATTATCCGAAACGCCGCTCGACGCTCACACGACCAGCGGCGTTTCTCTATTGAAGTTCGATATCTGAACAGCGAAATCCGAACTCCGAACTCCATACTTCACATCTCATACTTCGAACTCCGTTCCCGCCTCACGGGACCCCCAGCCGCAGCCCCAGGGTCGCCAGAAAATCCTGCTGCACCGCGCCGCTCGCGTCCTCGCTCTCCGCCCTGTAGGTGCTCATGTAGTCGGCTACTTCCAGCTCCAGGCGAGCGGGCCCCATCCGGAAGGTGAACCCCAGGCCGAGGTGGACCATCGGGTCGACCTGATCGCGTGCGAACGCGTCGAGCAGTACGCAAACGGTGTCTTCCGCGTCGCACACCATCTCCGCGAAGTCGTACCATTTGATCCCCAGCCCTGCCACCAGATAGAAGCTCGTTCGCTCATACTCGCCCGACCGGATGACGGCGTCGGCGCTCAGCACCAGGTACCGGGCGTCCAGGTCGACCTCGTCGCAGGGTAGCGCGGGGAGAACCTCGCATTTGAGCCACTTCCCCGTCGTCGTGAGGTTGAACGGCGCGTAGTCGGCGACCACGCGGAAGCTCACCGGCAGATAGGCCGGGTTGTACTGGACTGCCAGGCCGGCGGCGAAACCAATACCCAGTTCGGCCCTGATCTGTTCGAGTGTCGCAAGGTCGCGCGCCTTGCCCAGGTCCACGATCGGCCACAGGACCCCCACGCGCGGCACCAGCTCGAACCGCGGAGGCTCGGGCTGGGCCCCCGCCGGTCCCACACCGGCGGTGAGGGCGAACGTGGGGATGAGGGCCAGCATGGCGGCGCGCCGGTGTCCAGGGTGCACAGAAACCTCCTTGTTGAGATCGCCGCAAGCTAAGAAGCCGCCGGTCGAGTCGCAACGCCGGCCCGACCCCCGAGCGCCTGGGGATGCCGCCGCCCCGCGGCGCAGGAGGGCGCCCCTCGAGCCCGGTCGCGCGGGCCGCGTCGGACGTCCGGGGTGGATTCCTAGAGAGCCGCGGAAACAGGAGCCTTTTCGGCCTCCGCCGGGCCTGCGGCGGCCCCAGCGGCGGGCTCTTGACGAATCCGGGGGGCGGTGTTATTAAGGACCCAAGGTCCAATCCAAAGCAACAGCGAGTCCGGGAGTCCCATGGGCGGCTCGTTGTCCAGGTGGGGAACTGCCTGGTTCCATATAGATTCTGCCCACTGCCCAAGAGCAAGTAACGAACTAGCCCAGCGAGTATCGCGGAAAGGAGGCGGCTCGGCGGTTTTGTGCTTTGTTCGGCCTGCTAAGGGATCAATCCGTCCAACCAGTATTTCGTCTGCGTCGCCCCGGGCGCGAGTCCGCCGCCTAGGCGAAGGGTCAGCCGAGGCGTGTGCCCATCGTCGTGGTCGCGCGGCGACGCAGTTCGGGGTTCCACGTACCTAACGGAGGGACAGACACGTGAGCATACGCAGAGCAGTCACACTGACGCTGGCGGGCGCACTGATGTTCCTGCTGTGCGTTCCCCTACCCGCCTGGGCCCAGGGCGGTAGGGTAACGGGCACAGTGACAAACGCCCGCACGGGTGACCCGGTAGAGACCGCCCAGGTCTACATACCGGGGACCCGAATCGGTACCCTGACCGACCAGAACGGGAACTTCACGCTGATCGTCGTGCCGGCAGGTGAGTACGAGGTCCGCGTGGAGATCATCGGTTACCGCACGCAGAGCGAGGTCGTGTCGGTGGGTGCCGGCGAGACGCAAATCCTCGAGTTCGCGCTCGAGCCGAGCGTCTTGAGGCTGCAGGAGCTGGTCGTTACCGGCACTGCAGCGCGGATGCCGAGGGCCAAGCTCCCCTTCACGGTCGAGAGGCTCGACGTGGAGGACATTCCGGTCCCCGCGCCGTCCGCGGAACGGCAGATCGCAGGTAAAGCAGCTGGCGTGCACGTCGTCCAGGGCAGTGGGCAGCCCGGCGACCCGGCGGATATCATGCTGCGGGCTCCCACGAGCATCACCCGTGGCCAGGGGCCGATGATCATCGTCGACGGCGTCATCTCCTGGAACACGATGGCCGACATCGACGCCCTCGACATCGAGAGCATCGAGATCGTCAAGGGCGCGGCGGCGGCATCGCTCTACGGCTCGCTGGCGGCGAACGGCGTGATCCAGATCACGACGAAGCGCGGCGCCGGGCTGGCGGCCGGCGAGAGCCAGTTCACGCTGCGCGGTGAGGCCGGCTTCCAGAGCCTGGAGGGCAACTTCCCGTTCCGGGAGCAGCACCCGTACCAGATGAACGCCGCCGGGACGAGCTTCGTCAACTCGGCCGGTGAGGATATCCCCTACGGGCCCGGCGTGGTGCAGGATACGATCTACACCCCCGATCCCGACCTGCCGGCGCCCCCGGGAACGTCAGGCTATAACGGCCAGCTGCCGTACGTGACGTTCCAGGACCAGAACTATCCTCCGCCGA
>JASFTY010000380.1:0-4480 GCA_050050535.1 Gemmatimonadales bacterium
CACCGTCGCGCTCCAGGCGTGCATCTTCGCCGCTGTCACGGCGTTACAGGCACAGCAGCCCGTCCGCCCGCTGCGCCCGATCCACACCTATTCGGTCGTCGCCCGCGACGCCGCCAGCGGCCAGCTGGGTGTGGCCGTCCAGTCGCACTGGTTCTCGGTCGGCTCGATTGTCTCGTGGGCCGAGCCGGGGGTGGGCGCCGTCGCCACCCAGTCGTTCGTCGAGGTGACGTACGGGCCGCTGGGCCTGGAGCTGATGCGCGCCGGCAAGACCGCCGACCGGGCACTGGCGGCGTTGCTCGCCGGCGACGAGCACACCGGCGTGCGGCAGGTGGCGATGGTCGACTCCGACGGGAACGTCGCGGTCCATACCGGTGAGCACGCGATCATCGAGCACTGTCATCACGAGGGCGACGGCTACTCGGTGCAGGCGAACCTGATGCTCGAGCCCACCGTCTGCGACGCGATGGTGAAAGCCTTCGAAGCGACGGAAGGCGACCTGGCGGAAAAGATGATGGCGGCGCTGGAGGCGGCGCAGGCGGAGGGCGGCGACATCCGCGGCCGGCAGTCGGCGGCGCTGCTGGTCGTGAGCGGTGATGCGAGCCTGCCCGCATGGGGCGGTCGCGTCTTCGACCTGCGGATCGAGGACCATCCGGAGCCGGTGAAGGAGATGCGCCGACTGCTTACCCTGGCGCGTGCCTACAACTACATGAACGCCGGCGACGAGTACATGACGCAGGGCGAGGTGGAGAGGGCGGTCGAGGCGTACGGCCGAGCCGAAGCGCTGGCGCCCGACAACCACGAGATGGTCTTCTGGCACGCGGCGACCCTGGCGGCGATCGGCCGCGTCGACGAGTCGTTGCCGCTCTTCAACAAGTCGTTCGAAATGTGGCCCGCCTGGCGCGAGCTCGTCCCGCGCCTGCCAGCGGCCGGCCTGCTGCCCGACGATCCCGGACTGATCGAGCGGATCCTCGGCGTAAGGTAGGCGCCGGTCGCGACGTCGCTCACCTGAGGTGGAGGAAAAAGATGGTACGTTGGGCAATGAGATACTCGGCGCGTCTGATAGCAATGCTCCTTCTAGCCGCGCCCCTCGAGTTGGCGGCTCAGGAACTACCGATCCTCGATCGCGAGCCGGCCCGGCTGATCCTGCAGGAGATATCCGGCGACGCCTCCTACGAGCACATCCGCTACCAGAGCCACTTCCACCGGCCGCGCGGCGGCTCCGACGGCCTGTGGAAGGTGGCCGAGTACTTCGAGGCGAAGGCCCGGGAGTACGGGCTCGAGAACGTGAGTCTGATCAAGCAGGCATCGTCCGGTCGTCCCTGGAACGCCAGCTTCGGCGACCTCTGGATCGTCGAGCCCGAGCTCGAGCGCATCGCCAGCACGCTGCAGTCGCCGCTCCACCTGGGCGACTACAGCCGGCCGACCGACGTGACCGGCGAGCTCGTGGACATCGGCGCCGGCAGCGAGGAAGAGCTCGCCGGCCGCGACGTGAGAGGCAAGGTCGTGCTGACCTACGGCTCGGCCTCCGGCGCGATGACCCGGGCGGTGCGCGACGGCGGCGCGCTGGGCGTCGTCTGGTACCCCAACCCGTTCGGCGAGGGGCTGGCCGGCTATCCCGACCAGCTGCAGTGGGTCCGCGCCGGCGGCGGCTCGGCCGACTTCGAGCCGACCTTCGTCTTCGGTCTGTCGCTGCGCCAGGGCCTCGAGCTGCGGAATCGCCTGCAGCGCTCCGACGGGCCGATCATCGTCCACGCCGTGGTCGAGTCCGAGTTCACCTCGAACCAGGGCTCCGAGCCCTGGCAGGTGATGGTCGAGGCGTTCATCCCGGGCAGCGAGCCGGGATTGCAGCAGGACATCGTGCTCACCGCCCACATGCAGGAGGAGGCGACGTCCGCCAACGACGACGCCAGCGGCTGCGCCAACATCCTGGAGATCGGCCGCGCGCTTGAGAAACTGATCGATGAGGGCAAGCTGCCGCGCCCGCGCCGCAACATCCGCTTTTGGTGGGTGACCGAGATCAGCAGCCAGCGCCAGTACTTCGCCGACAACCCGGACGCCCATCACTCTATGTGGGTCAACATCAACCAGGACATGTCGGGCGCGGACCAGGCGCAGGACGTGATGCGCGTCCAGAACGTCACGCGCCTGCCGGCGACCCGCTTCCATTTCTTCAACGACGTCGTCGAAGCGGTGATCGACTACATGGTGGCGGCGAACACCGCCGAGCTGGCCCAGCTACAGGCGGGCACCGGCTTCTACCCCGAGCCCCACCTGTCGCACCTCGGCAGCCGGCACCGCTACAACGCCAAGATGATCTTCTTCCACAACAACACCGACCACATGACGTTCAACGAGCAGCCGATCGGCGTGCCCGGCGTCACCTTCACCAACTGGCCGGACAACTACATCCACTCCAGCGACGACGACCTGTGGAACGTCGACCGCACCCAGCTGGGACGCAGCGCCGCCGCCGTAGCGCTCATGGCCTACGCGATGGCGAACGCCGACGACGCCGCGCTACCCGCCCTCACCGCCGAGACCGTCGGCCGCGGCGCCGAGCGCCTCGGCCGCAACCTGCGGCTCGGGCTCACCTGGATCGCGACCGGCGCCGACAAGGACGCGGCCTACTTCAACGCGATCGACCAGGTCCACTACGCAGCGGAACGCGAGCGGCTCGCCATCGGCTCGCTGGCCGAGATCGATGACGGGGCCGGCGACATCGTGCCGCCGCTGTTGGACGAGCTGGCGCGACGCGAGACGCAGGCGCTCGGCGAGCTCGAGCTGGCCTACCGCCGGGCGACGGGGCGGACCGCGCTGCCGCAGCGCCGGCTCTCCGACGCGGAGCGGCGGCTGAGCGAGCTGCGGCCGGCGCTGATCGCCGGACCGGCCGAGTTTCTCACCGGGCGCCGGCGCGTCCGCGGCGTGCGTGGTCTGCACGGCCTGATGGCGTTCGAGGTGATGAACGCGGTGAACGGCGAGCGGAGCGGCCTTTACATTTACCGTTGCGTGGCGGCGGAGGCCCGTGAGGCGGGCGCCCACTACTACGGTACGGTGGCGGCGGACGCGGTTCTGCAGTACCTGGAGAACGCGGCAGCGGCGGAGCTGATCCGCCTGGAGTGAGGGACCATGCCGAAGTCCGAAGGCGCGGAGAAGTCGCGCCGCAAGAAGAAGAAAGAGGCGGCGCCGCCCAAGTCGCGGGGCCTGACGGCGACGCGGCTGGCGTCGGCGTCGCCGCCCGCCAAGGTCGAGCGGCTGGCCGAGTCGATCGAGGATGACGGCGGCTCGGTGCTCGGGACCTACAAGGATCCCTTGGGCGGCAGCTGGCAGGTACTGGCCGGGCTACCGATCGATAAGGTCGAGCCGACGCCGTTCCAGCGCGACCTGTCCGAGGCGCACACCGAAAAGCTGGCGACCGCGATCGATAAGCTCGGCCGCTTCCTCGATCCGGTGATCGCGGTGCGGACCGCGGAGGGGAAGTACTGGACGCCGAACGGCTACCACCGACTGGAGGCGGTGCGGCGGCTGGGCGGCAAGTCGATCGTCGCGCTGGTCGTGCCGGACGAGGAAGTCGCCTACCGGATCCTGGTGCTCAACACCGAGAAGGCGCACAACCTGCGCGAGCGCGCCCTCGAGGTCGCGCGGCTCGCCCGGGGGCTGGCCGAGCTCGACGACCGGCCCGAGAAAGAGTTCGCAACCGAATTCGAGGAGCCGGCGCTCCTGACGTTGGGGTTCTGCTACGAGGAGCGCGGCCGCTTCGCCGGCGGCGCCTATCATCCGGCCGTCAAGCGGGTCGACAAGTTCCTGAGCGCCAAGCTGCCGCGGGCGCTGGAGACGCGGCGGGCCCGGGCCGCCCGATTGCTCGAGCTGGATGACGAGGTGAACGCCAGGGTCAAGGAGCTCAAAGAGATCGGATTCGTGAGCCCGTACCTGAAGGCGTTCGTCGTCGCCCGCATCAACCCGCTGCGCTTCAAGCGCAAGGTGACGGCGAGCTTCGACGAGACGATCGACAAGATGCTGGATAAGGCCAAACGGTTCGACGCGGCGAAGGTACGGTCGGACCAGATAGCGGGTGCGGCGGGAGCGCCGGAAAATAAGTAATCAGTAATCAGTCATCAGTGATCAGTGGCTTCCTAATCCACGTTGGACGGTGAGCCGATGCGTGTTACTGATAACTGATTACCGATCACTGATCACTTTTGCCGAGAATGCGATCATGCGAGAGGCACTTGAGCCGCAACAACGGCGTAAGCTCATCGAAGTGGCAAGGGGCGACGCGCCGGCCGACCTCGTGCTCGAGAACCTACGGCTGGTGAACGTGCGGTCCGGCGAGCTCCACGATGCGAACGTCGCGGTGTATGGTGGCCGGATCGCCGGCTTCGGCACCTACGAGGCGCACGAGACCATCGATCTGAAGGGCGCGTACCTCTGTCCCGGTCTGATCGACGCGCACGTGCACATCGAGTCGAGCATGGTGTCGGTC
>JASFTY010000381.1:0-4469 GCA_050050535.1 Gemmatimonadales bacterium
AGTACCAGGCGGAGGATACGCGCCGCGCCGCCTACGCGATGCTCGAGCTGCCGTTGACCAGTTGGCTGCGGACCGTCGTCGGCGCCCGCTACGAGGCCTACCGACTGACGCTGACCAGCCGCGACCAGGTGTTGACCGACATCTCGGAAGACGGCGGCGCCTACGTCAAGGATGTTCTGCCTTCGCTCAACCTGATCTGGAGCCCGAGCGAGCGGGTAAACGTCCGGGCGGCATTCAGCCGTACGCTCGACCGGCCGGAGTTCCGCGAACTGGCACCGTTCCAGTTCACCGAAGCCACCAGCCTGCGGCAGATCATCGGTAACCCGGAGCTGCGGGTCGCCAAGATCTGGAACGCCGACCTGCGCTGGGACTGGTTCACCCGTCCAGGCGAGCTGCTCTCGATCAGCGTCTTCTATAAGCACTTCGACGACCCGATCGAGCGGGTCTTCCTGGCGGCGGCCTCGGCGGCCTACTCGTTCCAGAACGCGCGGGACGGACGTCTCTACGGGCTCGAGCTGGAGCTGCGGCAGCGGCTGGACCGCATCGCCGAGCCGCTGCGCACGTTCACCTTCCTGGGCAACCTGCTGCTGAGCGATTCCGAGGTGAACGTCATCGAGCGGGGCGCCTTCATCCCGACCAACACGACGCGCCCGCTGGAAGGTCAGTCGCCCTGGGTGCTCAACCTGGGCCTCTTGTATACGCACCCGCAGGCTTCGACGGAGGTCGGCCTGTACTACAACATCGCGGGCGATCGAGTCGCGGCCGCCGGTGGTTCGGGCGTGCCGGACATCTACGAGCAGTCGCGTAGCCAGGTCGACCTCTCGATCACCCAGAACTTGTTCGGTGGCACCAGGGTCAAGTTCCAGGGCAAGAACATTCTGAACTCGCCCTACCGCTTCGAGCAGTCGAAGAACGGCATCACGCTGTTGCAGCGCGAGTACGAGGTCGGGGCCAGCTACGACCTCAGCATGTCGTTCGAGCTCTAGGTCGCGCGGCTGGCCGATACGGTAGTCCCCTCGGAGGGAAGTCGTACGCAAAGGAGGAAGAGAAGGTGGCCGAGCCCTCCCGGCCCCTGCACTACAGACAAGGGCAGAAGAGGAACAACATGCTGAACAAGTTTCCCCGCACTCTGATGGCGCTGGCCGCCGCCCTGGTGGCCGCCGTCGGTTGCTCCGACGACGATGTCACCTCGAACGACGGCCCGAGTGCCGTCACGAACCTCGTAGTAACGGCGAGCCGCGACACCGTCTACGCCACCTGGACGCCGTCCGCCGACGCCACGGGCCATGAGGCCGTGCTGACGGCGGGCGCGTTGACGGTAGCCACCGAAGACGGCGATGAGAATATGGACGAGGCGGTCTTCGGTGGTCTGACCAGCGGCACCACCTACAGCGTGAGGGTCAGGGCGATAGCGGCCGGCGGTTCCACAGCGGCGGCACCGGCGGACGTAATGGTCGCCTACTGCGACGGGGCGGACCAGGCGGACCCGGAGCTGGCGCTACGTTTCGAGAGCTCGATTCTGTGGGACAACGTCGCGGCGTCGGCCGGCGACCCGGATGCCAACTTCACCGACGCGTCCGGCGACGGCTACGATCTCGACGAGAACAAGGAGTTCTTCGAGTACGCGTTCAACAACATGGTGGCGGACCCGAACCTGCCGGGTGCGGCGTTCGACGTCGGCACGATGGCAAGCCCGCCTAACATGATTCCGACGTCGATGCCGATGGGGTACACGGCGTTCGATGCCTCGACGCTCAACGGCGCCGACGGACTCGTCATGCCGACCGACGGCCGCGTACTGGAGGATACCGACTACGCGGGCGCCGTGGCACCCGGCACATCGCTGAACGACGCCTGGTACAGCGGCTGGACCGTCTGGGCGACCGACGGCAGCGACTCCCGTGATTGCGGCATGCTCCCGGTCGTGGCGGTCAACGACTCGATCCTGGCTGATGTGACCTGGACGAACGACAACTGTTACCGGCTCGAGGGCCCGATCTTCGTCGGCCGCGATGTCGGCATCGACGGCACGGGCGGCCTCAGCGTCACGCTGACCATCGAGCCGGGCACCACGGTCGTTGGCGAGCTGGCCGGCAACCTGCCGCAGGGCACGCGTGGCAGCTACCTGGTCATCAGCCGTGGTTCCAAGATAATCGCCGACGCGTACCGAGGCGTGACGCCGACCGCCAAGCCGGACCCCGACAGCGTCATCGTGTTTACCAGCAACGCGCCGAAGGGCTCGCGAGCACGCGGCAACTGGGGCGGCATCGTGATCAACGGGCGAGCGCCGACCAACGCCGGCGATGAGGCGAGCGGCGAAGGTGAGTCGGGCCTCTACGGTGGGACCGACATCAACGACGACAGCGGTATCCTGCGCGGTGTGCGCGTCGAGTTCGCCGGCGACGCCGTGACCGCCACCGACGAGCTGAACGGCATCGCCTTCCAGGGCGTCGGCGCCGGGACGACGGTCGACTACGTGCAGGTCCACTACAACCAGGACGACGGGACCGAGCCGTTCGGCGGTACGGTTAGCCAGACGCACATCGTCGTCACCGGCATCGCCGACGACAGCTTCGACGGGACCGACGGCTACCGTGGCTTCATGCAGTACCTGATCGCGCAGCAGCGGGCCGACGACGCCGACAACGGCTTCGAGATCAGCAACAACGGTGACGATCCCGGCGCCGTACCGCAGTCGATGGCGGTGATCGCCAACGCGACGATGGTCGGGTCCGGGTTCGGGAGCGGCGGAATCCACGGCCTCGGTTCGAGTGGGGACGTGGGCGTACTGTTCCGCGAGGGCTCGAACTACCGACTCTTCAACGTGATCGCCGTCGGCTTCGGCGATTCCGGGTTCGATGTCGAGGGCGCCCAGACGGCGGCCAACGCCGACTGCCGTATCGGCAAGTAGGCATATTCTGGCATGAAGAAGCTGAAATCGATGCACCGTTCCGCGCTCGGCGCCGCGTTCACCGCCCTTCTCGTAGTAGGCGGCGGCTGCGCCGACACCGGGCTGGTCGGTTCCCAGGCGAGCGCCGACGCCTTGGCCCGGACGGTCCTGGACGGACTCGAGGCCCGGGACCGCCGGGCCCTCGAGACGCTGCTGGTCACCCGCGAGGAACACCGCGACCTGTTGTGGAGCGAACTGCCGGAGAGCAATCACCTCAGGTTCGATGTGGCCCGTGAGCTCAACGTGCGGAACACTCGCGAGGGCCTGACTCGTGCCCTGGACCGCTTCGGCGGCCAGCGGTACGAGCTGGTCGCGATCGAGTTCACCGACGCGCCGGAGATCTACGAGACGTTCACCCTGCACCGCGGGACCGCGCTGCGGGTGCGGCGCTCGAGCGATGGACGTGAGGGCAACCTGCCGATCCTCGACGTCGTGCTCGAGAGGAACGGCCGCTGGAAACTGATGAACTTTGAGGAGTGAGTGTGCGATCTCAGGCGTCTGTGTGTTGTGACGAGATCGATACCGGCTCTGCAGAAGGTCCGTTACACCGTACCCTTGAGATTCACGCATAACGCAGTCATGTCGGCATAGATGCTGTAACCAGTCAACCAGAACATAACTTCCGGAGTACCGAGCTGGTCAGGTACTGGGTGAATGCGGAACGAGGCCATGGGCCACCAGCTTGAGCCAGGACGCCTCTCACTTGTCAGCTCGGTGCTCGGGAACGCCAACGAAGGCGGCCGCCTCTCAGCGGCCGCCTTCGTTCTGCGGTTTGCGAGGGCTCCCCAGGGCCGCCGGCGATTGTGACATATCCGTTACACGCGCTTCACCGCTTCGTGAACATCTGGCGCTATGCATAGCATGGACTCGAGTCGCATCGATCTGGATACCAGAGGTAATGTGGACACTTCAAACATGATCGGCCCGCGCTCTCGCAATGTTCTCGTCGTCGAGGACGAGCCCGACATCGCTGCGCTCGTCGCCTACCAGCTCGCCCACGCCGGATACGGCGTGCGCACGGCTGGCGACGGCCGCGAGGCGCTGCGCGCCCTGGAGACGGACCCGCCCGACCTGATCATCCTCGACCTGCTGCTCCCGGAGCTGAGCGGCTTCGATGTGCTGCGCAGCGTGCGGGCCAGTGAGGAGGTCAAAGGACTTCCGGTGATCATTCTGACGGCGCGCGGTGCCGAGGAGGACCGGGTTAGGGGCCTGCGGCTGGGCGCGGACGACTACATCTCGAAGCCGTTCAGCCCGCGCGAGCTGGTGGCGCGCGTCGAGGCGGTCCTGCGCCGCGCTGGCGTCGCGGCGAACGGCAGTAGCCGGCGCAAGAAGCTGCGTGCGGGGCCCGTGCAGGTGGACGTGGATGCCCAGCGTGTCACGGTGGGCGAGCGCGAGGTGAGGCTGAGCAGGAAGGAGTTCCGGCTGCTGACCACGCTGATGCGTCGGCGCGGCCGGACGCAGAGCCGCAGGGCGTTGCTCGAGGCGGTGTGGGATACGACGGCGGATATCGAGACGCGCA
>JASFTY010000382.1:0-4451 GCA_050050535.1 Gemmatimonadales bacterium
CGGGACCGCAACCGCCTGAATGGGGTTCAGGAGGTCGCGGGTTCGAATCCCGCCGTCCCGATTGGTTTAGCAGGCACCTACCACACATCTTGCATCATCAGGCGCACCGTCACGGCGCAGGATATCCACCCGTCCGAACACGCATTGAACACACATACTCGCACAGCGCCGGCTTGACTGGCACTTGACCCGGCGGCGCAACCTTCCGACAGAACTGGGAGGAGCTATGCGTAAATCACTGATTTTCGCTCTGCTGATCGCCAGTGCCGGTCGCGCTCAAGCGCAGAGCGGGCCCGAGTTGAAGCAGGGCACCCGGGTACGAGTGACGGCACCGGTCCTCGGCGAGGCGGCTGTCGTCGGTGAGGTGGCGAGACTGAGCGGCGACACGCTGGTCGTGGCTCGTATTGGAGACGGCTTTCACCAGGCGGTGACGTTCACTTCCCTCACGCAGCTGGAGGTGAGCCGGGGCAATCCCGGAGCCAAGGTGGGATTTGCAGTTGGAGCTATCGTCGGGGTCATCGGTGCCAAGGCCGTTGTCGCGACCCTCCAAGACTCCGGCGAGGACTCGTGCCATGGTTTCGAGTGCATGGAGGGCATCGAGGTCGAGGTATTCAACGAGATATTAGTCACCTGCCTCGCCGTCGGCGCCGGCGTTGTCATAGGCGGCTTACTCGGTGGAGCCGTCGGCTCGTCGCTCTCGACGGAACGGTGGGAGCCGATCCCGTTGCAGGACCTCGAGCTGACGGTGACGACCGAAGGTGGCGTGGGCGTCGCCCTGTCTCTGCCAGCGCGGTTCTGAGCGAACCTGCGATGTCCGCGATGCGCTGCGGCAGGTGCACGCTGTAGCCCTTTCCGCGCCACTTTGGGGAGTCGACGCGACGGGCGGGGTTTGGCAGGTCGCCGTCCCCGCCAGGGGGTCGAAATGGCCCGTGGATCCGGGGGGTCTAGCCCTCTGGTTCCCCTTCTGAGCCGTCTACCGTACTGGGGCCGGGGCGAAATACCTACCCAAACTAGTGACGGTTCTCAGGGCGAGTTCGCCTTACACACGTTCTCCAACACACCGGCGTGGGTTTGCCTTTCGGAGCAGGTGGTTCGGGAGGAAAGAGTCAAGAACGGGGTTCAGGAGGTCGCGGGTTCGAATCCCGCCGTCCCGATTGGTATCGCAGGCTCTTGCCGCGCATCATGCATCATCCATCTCTCCGTCTCAATGCAGGTAGCACGCTTTCAGGAACACACTTTCAACACACTCCGCGCGGCAGTGCTGGGCCTTTCGGCCAATCGAGTAAGACCGACTGGGCGTCGGAGAGGCTGCCGTGATTCGGTGGCGCGCACTGAGTGAGCGTGGTCGGAGGCGGCACTGACGTCTCGTTCTGACGGGAGCAGAGAAAGGCGGGCTTGACAGGGGACAGGGGCCGCTTCATTGTGTAACCGGTTACACGGATATATGCCTATAGGGACCCTATGCACGACCTTGCCCAGCAGTTCAAGGCTCTCTCGGAAGACGTTCGGCTCCAGATCCTCGCCCTCATGTTCCGGCATGGTGAGCTCTGCGTCTGCGAGATCGAGCGCTTTCTTCAAGTCTCCCAGTCCAAGGCCTCCCGGCACCTGCGCTATCTGCTGAACGCCGGTCTCGTTGAGGACCGGCGCGACGGTCTGTGGGTGTACTATCGGGCGGCCGAGCCGAAGACGGAGAAGGAGCGGACCCTTCTCATGGCTGTGAGGGGCATGCTTGCCGATCACCCCATTCCCGATGTTTCCGCTGAGCTCGAGGCGATGCGCGCTGAGCGTTGTCAACCGACCTCCGCGAAAAAAAGTGCGGTCACGTCCGGT
This sequence comes from Gemmatimonadales bacterium, assembly GCA_050050535.1. Taxonomy (GTDB): domain Bacteria; phylum Gemmatimonadota; class Gemmatimonadetes; order Palauibacterales; family KS3-K002. The sequence continues at coordinate 1,831 of JASFTY010000382.1, forward strand.
GCGGAGGTGACTTCATGACAACTCCAACAAGTGTCTCCGTTGCGCGGCGACTGTCGTTTCTCGACCGCTATCTGACGGTTTGGATCTTCGCCGCGATGGCTCTTGGGGTGGCGATCGGTTATATCTGGCCCGAGCCGGTCGAAGCGCTGAATCGTGCCACGCAGATCGGGACCACTTCGATCCCTATCGCGATCGGTTTGATTCTGATGATGTACCCGCCACTGGCCAAGGTCCGGTACGAGAAGTTTTGGGTCGTTCTGCGGCACAAGCGCATCCTGGCGCTGTCGCTGTTCCAGAACTGGGTGATCGGGCCGCTGGTGATGTTCCTTCTCGCAGTGCTGCTGCTTCGCGACATGCCGGGGTACGCTGTGGGTTTGATTCTGGTGGGCCTGGCGCGCTGTATCGCCATGGTGCTGGTATGGAACGATCTCGCCGAAGGTGACCACGATCTAGCTGCCGGCCTGGTGGCGGCCAACGCTGTCTTTCAGGTGCTCTTCTACGGATTCTACGCCTGGGTCTTCATCACGCTCTTGCCGCCGCTCTTCGGATTTCAGGGTGCAGAGATGCACGTGAGCGTGGGAGAGATCGCCCGCACCGTGTTCATCTACCTGGGCATTCCGTTTCTCGCCGGTCTGATCAGCCGCTTCACGCTGCTGAAACTGAAGGGTAGGGAATGGTACGATCGCGTGTTTATCCCGCGCATCAGCCCGATCACGCTAGCGGCGCTGCTGTTCACGGTCGTGGTGATGTTCTCCCTGAAAGGTGAGCTGATCGTTCAGCTGCCAGTGGACGTGGTGCGAATCGCGATCCCGCTGACGATCTATTTCGTCGCCATGTTCGTGATCACCTTCTTCGGCGCACGCCTACTGAGAGGTGAGTATCCGGAAACGACGACCGTGGCGCTTACGGCGGCCAGCAATGACTTCGAGCTGGCCATCGCGGTGGCGATCGCGGTATTTGGGATCGCCTCGCAGCCGGCGTTCGCCACGGTGATCGGCCCGCTCGTGGAGGTGCCGGTGATGATCGGTCTCGTACAAGTCTCGCTGTGGGCCAAGCGCCGTTTCTTCCGCGAGCCAGCGCCGGCCGCTGCCGTGGTCGGAGGAGGGGAGTAATCGAATGGCGGTGCGCGTCGAGCTGCTAGTCATACCCGATTGCCCTAACGCCGCGGGAGCCGAGGACCTGCTGCAGCGAACGATCGCCCGACTCGTCCCGGAAACCGAGCTCAGTCGGACCGTGGTATGCGGCGAGGCCGACGCGGAAAGACTGCTCTTCCCGGGATCGCCGACGGTGCGGATCAACGGCGAGGATCTCGAGGGGCCCGACGTCGGCCCTGCGGCCTACGCCTGCCGGCGCTACGAGGACGGGAGCGGTGTGCCTCCCGACTGGCTGCTCGAAGCTCGCATCCTGCGCGCCCTGAGCCCACGCCACATGCTTTTCCTCTGCGTCGCCAATTCGGCGCGTAGCCAGATGGGGGAAGCCATTGCCCGGAGCCTGGGACCCGAGGGTATCCGTGTATCGTCAGCCGGCTCGACGCCGTCGCATGTCAACCCGTTCGCGATTCGAGCGCTGGAGGAACTCGGCATGGACGCATCGAATCAGTACTCCAAGAGCACAGACGACATTCGCGAGTCTAATGGCCCGGCGGTAGATGCGGTGATCACGCTCTGCGCGGAGGAGGTGTGTCCCGTGTGGCTCGGCGAAGCGTATCGCCTGCATTGGCCGCTCCCCGATCCTGCAGCGGTACGCGGAGGCGACGAAGAAATTCAGGACGCGTTCCGCGGGGTTCGGGATGAGCTTCGTCGGCGACTGGCCGCGATCTTCGAGCCTCGGATCAGTACGCCGTGACGCAGGAGATAGTGTAGAGGTTATAGCTCGCGAGAGGGAGTCGCCCTAAGGGGAGTGCGTTAGCGCGAGAGCAACCCCAGAGACGGGACGAGCCCGAGGCCTCGAAGCTCAGGAGGGTTCGTATGTCCCCCAGTGTCAGTGTCAGTCACAACGCCCGCTGACGCTGGCTGACGCTCACGGACGGTGAATCGTCGGAAACCCACGAAAACCGTGGCTCACTGACGCTGACGGGCGCTCGTCGCCTGCATGGGATTCAGGAGGTCGCGGGTGGAGTCTCAAACCGCGCGGAGGACCGGGCGGCGCTCGGTATGCCGGCATCTGGCGGCGCCGGCAAGGCGATTCGGACGCCTCTGGCGCGCAGCGGCGCGGCCCGTTATTGGTGTCGTGCTCACCTTCGACCATAAGACAGGAAGACCCGGGCATAGCGGTGAAGGAGACTGCCCATCGCCCTTGGAACCCGCGTAGGGAGGAGTTCGCCCGTGATGGACAATGAACGGAGAGAGCCGCTGAAAGGTGCGCGACTGCTGATCATCGGACTGCTTGGCGTGATCGTGGTGCTGGGACTGGCAGTGATCATCTTGGCCATCGGTCGTGGCGGCGAGCGGGTGGAGCGTCGGGAGGTTGACGCGCTGGCGGGCAGCAACGACGAATGCGTCACCTGCCACCGGCAGGCCACGCCGGGTATCGTGCGGCAGTACGGCCACAGCACGATGGCGGCGGCGGAGGTCGGCTGTCGCGATTGCCACGAGGTGGCGGGCGGTTATCCCGGCTCCGCC
>JASFTY010000383.1:0-4449 GCA_050050535.1 Gemmatimonadales bacterium
ATGCCGCTCGCACCAGAGGACGAGAACCGCATGGTCGAGAGGTTCACGTCGGTCGCTCGCGCGACGATCAAGGGGACGCTGGTCATCGGTATTGTCCAGGGCGGATTGGCGGGACTCGCCTTCGCGGTGGCTGGGATCGAAGGAGCCGTATTCTGGGGCACGATCATGGTTGTCCTCTCGATCATACCCGGCATCGGCACGGCACTCGTCTGGGTCCCGGCCGTTATCTACCTGTTCGCGGTCGGTCGGGTGGGCACGGCTATCGTCCTCTTCATCTGGTGCGCAGCCGTCGTCGGAACCGTCGACAACGTTCTCAGGCCGTGGCTGGTCGGCAAGGACACCAAGATGCCCGACCTGCTCATTCTGCTCAGCACCCTCGGCGGCCTGCTGCTCTTCGGTGCCGTTGGCATCGTGGTCGGCCCTATCGTCGCGGCGCTCTTCGTCACGGTCTGGGATATCTACGGGCTCGCCTTCAAGGAGTACCTGCCCGAGGTACGGCCGCTTGCCTTGGACGCCCAACCCGAGGAGCGGTGAGGGTCGGTACGTCGGTGCGTCGGTATGGCCGTGAATGTCAGCCGCAAGCCACACACCGACGCACCGACCTACCGACGCACCGACCCTACGCGGGCCTTGCGGCTATCTTGGCCCAGCTGTCCCGCAGCGTCACCGTCCGGTTGAAGACGAGCGCGCCGGGCTTCGAGTCCAGCGGATCGCTGATGAAGTAGCCCTGCCGCTCGAATTGGTAGCGCGCGCCCGGCGGGTCATCGGCAACGCTCGGCTCGATCAGCGCGCCCGGCAAGACGACCAGCGAGTCCGGGTTCAGGTTGGCGGTGAAGTCCCCGCCCTCTGGAACATCGTCGGGGTCGGGAGTCTTGAACAGGCGGTCGTAAAGCCGCACCTGACAGGGCAGGGCGTGGGACGCCGAGACCCAGTGGATGGTGCCCTTGACCTTGCGGCCATCAGCCGGCGGTCCGCTGAGCGTATCGGGGTCGTACGTGCAACGCAGCTCCGTGAGCGCGCCGCTCTCGGGGTCCTTGACCGCCTCCTCACACTTGATGACGTACGAGTGGCGTAACCTGACCTCGCGGCCGGGCGCCAGACGGAAGAACTTCTTCGGTGGATCCTCCATGAAGTCTTCCCGCTCGATGTAGATCTCACGCGAGAAGGGGAGCGGTCTCGAGCCTTGCCTCGGCACGTCGTGCGGCCAGTAGGAGGCGTCGAGCCACTCCACCTCGCCCTCCGGGAAGTTGGTGATCGTCACCTTGAGCGGCCGCAGGACGCACAGGACCCGCGGCGCACGCTGGTTCAGGTCGTTGCGAATAGCGTACTCGAGCTTCGCGATATCGACCCGGCTGTTGACCTTGTCGACGCCGATCATGTCGCAGAAGTCGCGTATCGCCTCCGGGGTCACGCCGCGCCGCCGCAGGCCCGCGATCGTCGGCATGCGCGGATCGTCCCAGCCGCTCACATGACCCTCGTCGACCAGGCGGATCAGCTTTCGTTTGCTCAGTACCGTGTAGTCGAGGTCGAGCCTCGCGAACTCGGTCTGCTCGGGCCGCGGTGGCTCGATACCGACGTTGTCGAGCACCCAGTCGTAGAGAGCACGGTTGTTCTCGAACTCCAGCGTGCAGAGCGAGTGGGTGATGCCTTCAATGGCGTCGGAGAGACAGTGGGTGAAGTCGTAGAGCGGGTAGATGCACCACGCGTCCCCGCGCCGGTAGTGGCTTGCATGCCGGATACGGTAGAGCACGGGGTCGCGCATCAGCATGTTGGGGTGGGCCATGTCGATCTTTGCCCGCAGCACGTGCTCGCCGTCCTGGAACTCAGCGGCACGCATGCGCGCGAAGAGATCGAGGTTCTCCTCGACCGAGCGGTCACGGTAGGGACTGGCGCGGCCGGCTTCCGTCACCGTCCCGCGGTACTCCCGGATATCCTCCTCGCTCAGGCTGTCTACATAGGCTCTTCCTCGCTTGATGAGGGTAACGGCGAAGTCGTAGAGCTGCTCGAAGTAGTCGGACGCGTGGAACAGCTTGTCGCCCCAGTCGAAGCCGAGCCAGCGCACGTCCTGCTTTATCGCTTCGACGTACTTGATGTCCTCGGTCTCGGGGTTCGTGTCGTCGAAGCGTAGGTGGCAGACGCCACCCTCGTTCTCCAGCGCGATTCCGAAGTTGAGACAGCACGACTTGGCGTGCCCGATGTGTGGGTAGCCGTTGGGTTCCGGTGGAAAACGAGTCACTACCCGGCCACCGTACTTGCCGGTCTTGAGGTCCTCGGCGACCTTTGCCCGGATGAAATCCAGGGCGACCGTTCGCAACTCGCCGGGTCCCGTGGTCTGTGTCTTCTTCGCCACTGCCTCGCCGCTAATGCTACCTGGGAGACGCGAAAAACAGAACTGGCGTCAAGCCCGTCAATACGTGTCCTAGCCCGGAAGCCCGTGCTCGGCTACATGCTCCATGGCCGTGATGAATCGCTCCAGCTCCTCCAGCGTCGTGTACACGCTCGGCGTGACACGGATCCCTTGGAACTCCGCGTGCCTGATCGGTGTGACGATGATCCTGTGTTCCTGCCAGAGCCAGTTCGTGAGTTCTCCGGGGTCGACCCCGACGATCTCCACGTTCGCCAAACCGCAGGCAATACCGGGCGCCAGGCTCGTGTGCAGTCGCACGCGGTCGTGCTCCAGCAAGCGCTTCGCCCAGTAGTCCCGCAGGTAGATCATACGGGCTTCCTTGCGCGCTCCGCCTATACCCTGGTGGAAGGTGAGCGCCTCAGCGATGGCCAGGTAGTTCGCCGCCGGGTGCGTGCCGATCTCCTCGAACTTGCGGATGTTGTCATCCATCGGCTCGGGCGCCGCCATCAGCGGCCAGATGTCTTTGATCTTGTCTCGTCGTACGTAGAGCAGACCCGTGCCGTGTGGTGCGAAGAGCCACTTGTGCAGGCTGACCGAGTAATTGTCGCATTCGAGGTCGGAGATCTTGAAATCATGGTGGGCGAGTGAATGCGCACCATCCACGATTACCGGTATCCCATGTCGCCTTGCCATCGCCACCACATCACGCACCGGAAGGATCTGGCCGGTGAGATTGATCATGTGGCACATCAGGATGAGGCGCGTGCGCGGCGTTATGTTCTGCTCGAAGCGCCGTACGATCTCCGCCGGGTCCTCGCACGGGACGGGGATCGAGAACTGCTTCAGCACGATCCCCTCGCGCCGCTCGCGCTGCTTGAACGTCGTCAGCATGCGCGGGTAGTCCTGGGTCGTGGTCAGGACCTCGTCGCCGCGCTGCAGGTCGTAGCCGAACTGGCAGATCTGCAGGCCCTCGGAGGCGTTGCGTGTCAGGGCGACCTCTTCCGGATCGATACCCCATTCGCGGGCCAGTCGCTCGCGCACCGCTTCACGCTGCGGCTCGAGTATTCGCCACATCGTATAGACCGGCGCCTTGTTCGAGTAGTCCAGGTGCAGCTTCATCGCCTCCTGGACCCAGGCGGGTGACGGACTCACCCCACCGTTGTTGAGGTTGATTAGACTGCGGTCGACGGTGAACGCTTGCGCCACCTCGAACCAGAAATCCTCGTCTTGGGCCACTTCGGCTGGCGAGCCGGGATGCTTGCGCAGCTCGTCGGCGATCTCGGCGGCCCGCGAGAGGCGAAGCGGGGTCAGCGGTACGCCGGCAGCCGCGGCGACTGTGGGCAGACCGATGGCGCCCAAAAACCTGCGACGGGTATACACAGCGATCCCTCCTGCTAACGATGGTGTCGTCAGTTCGTTGCCGTTTCCGGTTCGCTAGGCTTGCGTGGCATCATCTCATCGCGCATGGCAAGGTGGTACACGGTAGCCGCTACCACCACCGCCGCCTGTTTGAGGTCGTCGATCACCAGCCGCTCGTAGCGATCCGCGAACGTGTGGTGTATCCGCGAGGAGTACTCGATCGGGTCCTGGATGAAGTTGAAGCCGGGGATCCCGACGCGGTCGAACGACAGGTGATCGGTGCCACCTGTGTTTCCATGCCGTACAGCCACCACGCCCAGGTCTCGGAACGGCCAGAGGATCTGTTCGAATACCGGGATCGCCTCCTCGTTCATCTGGTCCCAGACGCCACGGATGCGACCCGTACCGTTGTCCACGTTCACGTAGGCGGAGATCCTCGGCCACAGCGCCTCGTGGTTCTGCACCCAATAGCGCGAACCGAGCAGGCCTTGCTCCTCGCCGCTCCACAGCGCGATGCGGATCGTTCGGCGCGGCTCGAGCCCCAGCGTCTTGAGGATCCGCACCGCCTCCATCATTACCACACAACCGGCAACGTTGTCGGCTGCGCCGGTGCCGGCGTACCACGAGTCCAGGTGGCCGCCGAGCATCACATACTCATCTGCCAGGTCGCTGCCCGGTATGTCGCCCAGCGTATTGTAGGCCTCAAGGTCGTCCTCGTGAAACTCGTTTCTTACCTCGATCTC
>JASFTY010000384.1:0-4406 GCA_050050535.1 Gemmatimonadales bacterium
TGTTCGCAGAGGTCCGGCTCCCACAGCGGGAGGAGTTCTCGGTGTTCGGCCGCTACGGGCGCTTCGACACGGATGTGAACGACCCTGCGGCCGACGTGCGCAAGCGTTACATCATCGGCGCCGCGTGGCAGTTCTTCAAAGGGAACTACGTGGTGGTCGACTACGACCGACTGGAGCACTCCGAGGCGGGGGTCCCGGACGAGTACAGCATGAAGGTCACGCTGCAGGTCAAATACTGAGCGCGGCAGACTGACGAGGCGGCGCCTGCCGCCTCTTTCCACATCGCACCGCCAGCGTATACTTGGCCGGGGGAGTCTTACTCTGCGCCAAGAGCCGGGAACGGGAATCGCGCTGCCGCCGGGAGTGCGATACCAGGCTGGAGGTATCCGTGAATAGAGCGTGGGCGGGCGTGCTTGTCTTCTTGCTGCCGCTTTTGGTACTCGGTGTGGGGAACGGTCCGGCCGAGAGGTCCGCCGACCCGGTGACCACGGGCAGCCTGTACGAGGAGATGATCGACCTGGTCGGGCTGACGAAGTTTCCCCAACCCGCCTACCGAACGATTCAGTTCTCCTCATACGACCGCCGCAGTAGGCTGCCGGGCGGCCCGAACTGGTTCGCCAACTCGGACGGGTTCGGCGGTGAACCGATCCCCGGGTTCCAGGCCGTGCTGCGCGAGGCGGGCGAAGATGGGATAGGTGAGTACCTGATGGCCGATGTCGAGGGGCCCGGCGCGCTGGTCCGGCTGTGGACGGCGGCCATCGACGGAACGGTGCGGCTCTGGCTCGACGGGGCTGCGGAGCCGATCTACGAAGGACCGGCGGACGAGTTCTTCCACAGGCCGCTCGACGCCTACCCGCAGTCGGCGGTGCTGAATCGGGATGCGCTGGAGCGGACGCTCTATCAGCGGGACGCGGCCTACACGCCGTTGCCGTTTGCCCGGCGTCTGCGTCTGGTGTGGACCGGAAACCTGGAGCACATCCACTTCTATCAGTTGGAGGTCCGCAAGTACGCGCCCGGTACCCCGGTGGTCACTTTCAGCCCCGAGGATCTGGTCACCTATCGGCAAACCATCGACCGGGTCACCGCCGCGCTGGCGGATCCGGACTCGAACCTACGACCCCGTTCCCCGAGCGCCGCGAGGGCGATCGCCGTCGAGCTGAGCCCTGGAGCGGCGGCGGACGTCCTGCTGCTGGACGGCCCGGCGGCGCTGGAACGGCTCGAGCTGCGACTGGAAGCACGGGACGTCGATCGGGCGCTGCGGCAGACCGTGCTGCACATCTACAGCGACGAGCACCCGTGGGGGCAGGTGCAGTCGCCGCTGGGCGACTTCTTCGGTGCCGCCCCCGGAGTGAACCCGTACCAGTCGCTCCCGTTCACGGTGCTGCCGGACGGGACGATGATCTGCCGGTTCGTGATGCCGTTCGAGCGGTCGTTGCGGATCCGACTGGAGAACCTGGGCGACCAGCCGGTCGCGATCAGCGGCTCGGCTCATCCGATGGCGTACGACTGGGACGAAGCGCGCTCGATGCACTTCCGCGCCCGCTGGCGGGTCGACCACGACGTGATCGCCGATCCGACGGCGGTCCAGGATCTCCCCTTCCTGCTGGCTAACGGGCGGGGCGTTTACGTGGGCACGACATCGATCCTGCTCAACCCGAACCCCGTGCCGACGCCGTACGGCAACTGGTGGGGTGAAGGTGACGAGAAGGTCTTCGTGGACGAGGACTCGCTGCCCTCGCTCTTCGGGACCGGCTCGGAGGACTACTACAACTACTCGTGGTCGTCGCCCGACATCTTCGCCTTCCCCTATTGCGGCCAGCCGCGTAACGACGGACCTGGGAACCGCGGCTTCGTCACCAACTACCGCTGGCACGTTCTCGATCCGCTCCCCTTCACGCAGCGCATCGGCTTCTACATGGAGCTTTACAGCCACGAGCGCACACCGGGGCTATCCTACGCCCGCATCGGCTATCACTACGGCCGACCCGGCATGACCGATGACCACGTCGCCATCATGCCCGACGACGTGCGCCAGTTGCGCCTTCCGGAGAACTGGACGCCGCCCTCCCGCATGGGAGCCCGCAACTCCGTCTTCTACCAGACCGAGGAGCTGTCGGGCGGCTCGGGGCTGGCGCGCGAAGCGGGGCGGCTCTATGCCGGAGGACAGCTGCCGGTCTGGCGACCTGCGGGTCCCGGCGACGTGCTGAGACTTGCCGTGCCGGTGACCGCCGCTGGCGAGTACCGCATCCACTTCGTCGCTCGCCTGGCCCGGACCGGAGGTACGCTGCAGGTGTGGTGGGACGGTGAGCCGGCGGAGCTGACCACGGATAGTGCGACCGTCGATCTCTATCGACCGCACCGCACGTTATTACGCAACCACACACTGAGACGGCGGCAGCTGGCGGCCGGCACTCACACTCTCGAGTTCGTGTTCGAGGGCGCGCCCGAGGATGTCGAGCGGCCGGAGATCGGCATCGACTTCGTCTGGGTGCAGGAGATCAGGTAGAGCGATCCGCTCCAGCTACTCCCATCTCAGTACCTCTGTAGGACTCACTCCCGCGGCCCGCCGGGCCGGGATGTAACTGGCCAGTAGCACCACCGCCATCAGGCCCGCGACCACCGCACCGTAACTCAAGGGGTCCACGGGGCGCACGCCGAATAGCAGGGCCGACATGAGGTGGGTGAGTCCCACCGCCGCGCCCAGCCCGACGGCGACTCCTGCTATGCCTAAGACCGCACCCTGGCGGACTACCATGCGGCGGACATCTACGGGGCGCGCCCCCAGGGCCAGACGCACACCCATCTCTCGTCTCCGCTGCGCCACCAGGTAGGAGAGCACCCCGTACACGCCAACCATCCCCAACAGCAGAGCCACGCCGGCGGCTATGCCCAGCACGACCAGGGTAAACGAGGTCCGGGCCATCGAATTGGCCAGGATCTCTTTCAGCGTCAGGGTCTCGGACAGCGGCAGGTTCGGGTTCACGCTCCACACGGCATCGCCGACCTCGGGCAGCAACGTCGTCGGCTCGGGTCGCGACGTCCGAACGGCATAGCGAAGGTCGCGGATCGTGAAGGTGCTCATACCCCAGATTCTCTCCATGATCAGTGGCCAGTAGATCACCGTTGGTGGTCTCTCGGCCACGCCGTCTGTGTGCACGTTCTGCACGACCCCCACGATCTGACGCCAGGGAGAGTTGGTGGAAGTTCGGAATCGTCTACCCAACGCAGCGGCCGGACCGCCCCAGAACTCGCGGGCAAAGTTCTCGGTGACCACGGCGACCGGCCGCCGTTGGTACACGTCCTCCCATTCGATGTCGCGGCCGGCGAGCAGTTGGTTCTCCAGGGTCGCGAAATACCCGGGCGTGATCCAGTTGAGGCGGCGATGTACGGGAGCTTCCCCCGAGGTGGGGGGGAACCCTTCCACCTCCACATCCTCCCAGGATTCCCAGCCGTCCATGGCGACCGAGGCGGCAGCCGCGACCGAGGGCACCCCGGGTAGTTGCGCGATCCGCTGCAGAATCTGTTGGTGGGTTCTGGCCGCGTCGTCGGCGGTGGCGGCTTCCGAGGAGGGCACGGAGATGCGGAAGGTGAGAACTTCCTCGGCCCTCTGGAAGCCGGGCGGCACATCCCTCAGTGCCTGGAAGGTGCGAACCATGAGCCCCGAACCGATGAGGAGAACCAGGACCAGAGCTACCTGGGATACGGCGAAGACGGATCGCAGGCGGTACCAGCGCCGACTCGAGCTGGTCCCGCGTCCTCCTTCCTTCAGTGACTCTGCAAGGCCGGCCCGCCCGTAGCGTAGGACTGGGATTGTCCCAAAGACGAGCCCGGTCAGGACCGAGATGCCCAGCGCGAGCACGAGCACGGTGGAGTCGGGGCCGATCTCCTCGAGGCGCGGCAGGTGTGGAGGCGCCATGTGAAGGAGAAGCCGGTCACCTCCCAGAGCCAGGAGCAGGCCTGCGGAGCCTCCCAAGATCCCGACGACGGTGCTCTCGGTAACGAACTGCCGTGCCAGGCGTCCCCTCGATGCGCCCATCGCCGATCGCAGAGCCGCATCCCGCTGGCGGGTTTCGGCGCGAACCAGGAAGAGGTTGGCCACGTTGATGCAGGCGACGAGCAAGACCAGGCCGGCCGTTCCGAAGACGAGCCAGAGAACCCTCCTTGCCCCTCCCACAACGTCTTGCTTGAGTGGCCGTACGAACGTGCTGAATTGCCTCTCCCTCAAGTCGGCCAGTGGGATCCCGGGGTATTCCTCTGTGGCGAGCACGGTCAACCGATTCAAGTCGGCGCTGGCTTCAGCGGGAGTGACACCGGGGCGCAGGCGAGCGATCTCCGGGAAACTCCACTTGCCAACGCCGATACGTGCAGGGTTGAAGACGAGAGGCAGGTAGAGCTCCGGGGCCAGA
>JASFTY010000385.1:0-4403 GCA_050050535.1 Gemmatimonadales bacterium
GCGAGCGCCTCACTCCGCCGAATCCGACGAGCAGCTGATCTCGGCCTATTGACAAAGAGATTGTCAATATGACAATATAGTTGGAGTTGCGCGGAGGACCGTCATGATCAATCTCGGTACGCTCGTCATCGGCGAGCTGGGCGGCCAAGCGCCGCCGCGGCCGACGCGGCCGCCGGTAGCGGGGTCGCAGGGTAGAGGCCGCGCGGCGGGGGCGGGGCCGGAGCTGGCGCGCCTGATCGAAGAGACGCTAACGGTGTCCAGGTGCCTGCGTGCGGTCCTCGATGAATGGCACGGGGGAGAGGCGCCGTCCGGCGGACGACGTGAGTTGCTGAAGGACCTGGCGAGGCTGGGGCCGGGAACGGTTCCGCAGCTGGCGCGTGAGCGTGCGGTCACGCGCCAGCACATTCAGGCGCTGGTAGACCCATTGGTCGAGGATGGCTACGTAGAGCGACTGGACAATCCAGCCCACAGGCGCTCGCCGCTATTGTGCCTTTCGAGCCGAGGCCGGGAGTACGTGGCGGCGATGGTTCGCCGGGAGCGCGATGCACTTTCCGCTCTGGAGATCGCTGCGGGTCGTACGCAGCTGAGGCGAGCGGCGGAGGTATTGCGCTTGGTCCGGGAGGCGGTCGAGAGCCGCTGATTCAGCCTGGCGCGGCGTCGTAGACGCGCTGGAGCTTGATAATTCTTCCCGGTGGGCTCTTCTTGAACTTGACGAACAGTCGCCGTCCGTCGTCCGAAAGCGCGTACGTAGTAGTGAGTCTGACACGACTGTCCAATCTGCGCTCGACCTCGAGCGTGCCGTCCTTCCACTGGGCCCGCGCGACGACGATGCCGAGCCCTTCGACGTGGCGCTCGACCCAACGGCCGTCGTGATGGAAAGCGAATTGCCTACCGTTGACGAGTGTTATGGCGACGGTGGAGTCGTTCTGCTCGATCTTGAACGCCCGCGCCGCCACCAGGATGTTGCTCATAGCTTCAGTGAGCAGGCGATTCCCGCCCAGCAGCCCGGGATCCGCGGGGTTGCCTCCGCCCAATAGTTCCCGCAGGTCGTCGCTGGTCAAGTCATCCAGCAGCCAGGTGCCGGTGAGGTCACGGCGTTCAGGCTCGATACCCGAGCGGCGGCTGGCACTGCAGGAGCATGAGGAGAGTGTGACCGCGAGCGTCGCAGCCGCGACGGTGAAGGGTAGACGGAGCGATTCGGCGCTCATCGACTCCGCCGCTGCAGCTAGCCCCGGGCGGCGTCGTAGACCCGCTCGAACCTCGTGGGGGTGCGACCCGGGCTGCTCATGTGGAACTTCAAGATGAGCTTGCGGCCCTCGTCTCTGAGCTCGTAGGTCGTGGTGAGAGTGGGGGCGCCGCCCTCGACCTTACGCACGACCTGGAAGCTGTCGCCCCGCCAGCGGGCCCTCGTCGTAACGAGCCCGAGCCCCTCGACACGGCCCTCGATCAGACGGTTGTCTGGGAAGAACGTCACCTCCCTGCGATCCTGGAGCACGATGGTCACAGTGGAGTCGGTCTGCTCGATCCTGAAGACCCGCGCCGCCGCCAGGATGCCGCTGACTTGTTCGGCGACGCGCTGGCGGTTGCCACCGGGCAGCGAGGGGTCGGCCATCTGGGTCGGATCTTGAAAGAACTCCCGTGGGTCGTCGCTTTCCAGATCGTTGAGCAGCCAGGTACCGGTGAGATCCGGGCGAGTGAGCTCGACGCCCGAGCCGCTGCCGGCGCAAGCGAGGAGCGCTGCGGTCAAGGTCAGAGCTGCCATAGCGGGCAGCAGCGGAACGGTCGTGACTTTCATGACTTCTCTTCTCAGGGTATCGGTGGCGGCGAGTCGCCACGGACGCCTCGGCGGCCGGGCATCCGCTCCCGCATTGGCCGGCGCCCCATCCTCATCTCCAGGCTGTCCCAAGCGGCGGCCTGCTCGGCCGTAAGGACCCCACGGATTTCCTGCCGGATCGAGTCGGTGACGGCGCGAAGGCGCGGGAGCATCTCTCTCAGCACGGCGTCAGAGCGCGGCCGGCCGTCCTCCATGATAGCGGCGATCTGCCGCACCTGCTGTGGGGTCAGGTTCAACTCTCGGAACATAGCGGGCAGGTTGCCCTGACGGAACCTGTCCGGTGTTGCGGGCCCCATCTCTGGCGGAACTGCGGGAGGAACGGCGCGGCGCGCGCTGCGGACGCGCTCGCCGGCGAACCCGACGAGCACGCCTACCACGAATGTGAGTACGAGGATCGCGACACCCTGGGCGCGGATGCGGCCGAGCGATTCGATTCCGTTCTTCATCGTGGCTCCTCCAGCGCTATGAGCAGCTCGGATGGGTCGGGCAATTCATCGCTCCGCACCCACTGCGCGATCTGCTGCGGCATGCCGATCGCCTCGGCCAACCCCGTCTCCGATTCGCCTTCCGAAGCCGGTTCCTCGACCAGCGCCAGCGTCGCTGCCGACACGATCCCGGCGATTGCCGCGGCCGCCAGCAGCGGGCGCCACCAGCCGGCGACCTGGCCGAAAACACTCACCCGGGCGCGACGGGCGGCCAACGCCGGTGCCGCCGCCGCCTTGATCCGGCCCACAGCCTCCTCGAAGCGATCACCCTCGGCCGTTGGGTCGAGGGCCGAGAAATCGATCCGTTCGTCAGTCATTCGAGTACTCCTTGAGAAGCCTGCCGCCCAGCCGCCGACGCAGCGCGCGCCGCGCGGTCATCAAGTGCTGGCGGGACATCCCCTCGGAGATCGCCAGAGACTCGGCGATCTCCCGGTGCTTCCATCCCTCCAGGTCGTGCAGCAACACCACCTCGCGTTGGATCTCGCTCAGCTCCGCCAGGGCCGACTCCAGCGCTCCCCTTAGGTCTGCCCGCTCCGCGTCGCTGCCCGGGTTCTCCGGCGCCGCCGCCGTTACGGTCTCCAGCGGCCGCGCAGTCCGTAACCGCCTGTAACCGCGGTAGTTACGGGACCGGTTGCGGACGATCTGCAGCAGCCACCCCTTGAACCGCTCGGGCTCCCTCACCTCGTCCAGCCGCTCCACCGCCCGGACGAAGGAGTCTTGCGTCACATCCTCCGCGTCCATCGCGTTCCCGAGCACGGCGAGCGCCACGGCGTACGCCGCCCGGTAGTGGCGGCGCACCAGCGCCTCGAACGCCGCCGCGTCGCCGCGGCGGGCTCGCCGTACGAGTATCGCATCGCTCAAATCGGGTCCCCTAGCCGCAGCCAAGACTCAGGACGCCTGCATAGACAAGGACAAGCTAGCCCGGTTGAGTGTTAGCTGGAACCCAGTGCGACCGGCGCTTGCGCTTGCGCCCGTGGATCGCAAAGCTAAAGGGTCACGCTTTTCCATACCCGGCCGCCGTCTGGTTCGACAGTCCGCTGGACCGTGAACACGGGGGCACCTCGGGTGTAGGAGACGGCGAGCGGGTAAATCTCCGCGCTCGCCCGCCCAGGGTAAGTGCACACCACATATGGGCCTGACCTCGCGGACGCCGCAGCGTTTCGGATGCGGCTCGGCCGGTCGTAATCGGAGCACTCGTGGAAAACTCGTTTGGCATTCTGCAACTCAGGGACAAGGGTAGCGGCTTCATCCGTTGCCGGGAGGCCAGCTACCTGCCGTCGAACTGCGACATTCACGTCGGTCGCAAGCTGATCCAGCAGTACGGGCTGCGGACGGGTGATGAGATCGCCGGCGTTGTGGGCAAGGCGCCCGGCAAGGGCAAGAGCCCGCCGCTCACGAAGGTCACTGCCGTCAACGGTCGCCCCCCGGAAGACCTGGAGCGGCGCCCCCAGTTCAGCCGCCTTGGCGCCGTACACCCCGACGAGCAGGTCGTCCTCGACTGCGGTCGCCGCATCCTCGGAAACCCCGATCTCACCAATCGCGTGATCGACCTCCTCTGTCCTTTCGGAAAGGGCCAGCGGGCACTCATCGTGTCGCCCTCCAAGGCGGGCAAGACCACCGTGCTGCAGTCGGTGGCCGAGGGGATCGTCAAGAACCATCCCGCGAGCACGTTATTCATCCTGCTGGTCGACGAGCGGCCGGAGGAGGTCACGGAGATGGAGATGTGCGGCTTCGGTGAGGTCGTCTCATCCAGCTTCGATTTCCCGGCCGATCGGCACGTAGCGGTGGCCGAGCTCACTCTGGAGCGGGCGCGGCGCCGCGTCGAGCTGGCTGAGGACGTGGTCATCATCCTCGACTCGATTACGCGGCTCGCACGCGCCTACAACAACGTCGAGCGAGGCAGCGGCCGCACACTCAGCGGCGGTATCGACGCCTCGTCGATGGAAGGACCGAAACGCTTCCTCGGTAGCGCCCGCAAGATCGACCCGGCAAAGGGCGGCGGCTCGCTCACCATCATCGCAACGGCACTCGTCGACACCGGCTCGCGCATGGACGATGTGATCTTCGAGGAGTTCAAGGGCACC
>JASFTY010000386.1:0-4401 GCA_050050535.1 Gemmatimonadales bacterium
CCGCGGTCCGTCGTTCATGAACATGTCGACGTTACCGTATCTGGTGGAAGGCGAGCTGATCGCCGACTTGATCGCCGTGAACGCTAGCATCGATATCGTGCTTGGGGAGATCGATCGATGAGCGACGCGATGCACCCCGCCATCGCGGGCGCGCAGCCGTCACAGCGGGCGGAAAAGCACCCCGACGCGCCGCTGTTCGAGGGGGCCTACAAGGAGCGCTTCGATCATATACTCACCCGCTACCCGAACAAGCGGGCCGCGCTGCTCCCGGTCCTCCACCTGGCGCAGGAGATCCGCGGCTGGATTTCGCCCGAGACGATGAGCCGCGTTGCCGAGCTGCTGGACTTGACGCCGGCCTACGTTCGCTCGGTCGCTTCGTTCTACACGATGTTCGCCCTGCGACCGGTCGGGAAGTACCTGATCCAGGTGTGCGTGGGTATCGGCTGCGACCTCTGCGGCGCGGAGGGGGTCACCGAGCGGTTCCTCGAGCTGACGAAGACGCGGATCGGCGAGACGTCGGAAGATGGGAGGTACACGGTGGTCGAGGTCGAGTGCCTGGGCGCCTGTGCGTTCCCCACGGTGGTTCAGGTCAACGACGAGGTCTATGAGGGCGTAAAGGCCGAGGACGTCGAGGCCCTGTTGAAGGAGCTGGACTGAGCATGGCGTATCCCTACGAGCATCCCCGCGAGAGCCGGATGCTCTCCCGCTATTTCGGAGACAAGGACGCCATCGGGATCGAAGGCTGGATCGAGCGCGGCGGCTACAAGGCGCTCGACAAGGCGCTCGGCATGGCGCAGGACGACGTGATCGAGGTCGTCAAGGACTCGGGGCTGCGCGGGCGGGGCGGCGCCGGCTTCCCGGCGGGCCTCAAGTGGAGTTTCATGCCGAAGGACGGCAAGCTTCCGAACTACCTGGCCTGCAACGCCGACGAGAGCGAGCCCGGCACCTTCAAGGATCGCGAGCTGATGCGTTGGACCCCCCACCAGGTCATCGAGGGGATGATCATCTGCAGCTACGCGATCCGTGCACAGCACGCCTACATCTATATTCGCGGCGAGTTCGTCGACATCGTGCGCGTGCTGAACCGTGCGGTGGTCGAGGCGTACGAGCGTGGCTATCTGGGCGCGAACATCCTCGGCTCCGGTTACGAGTTGGATCTGACCGTTCACACCGGGGCAGGGGCCTACATAGCCGGCGAGGAGACCGGGCTGTTGAACTCGCTGGAAGGCCGCCGGGCCGAGCCGCGCGTGAAGCCGCCCTTCCCGGCTCAGCGGGGTGCCTTCGGCATGCCGACGACGGTGAACAATGTGGAGACGTTGGCCTCGGTGCCGCACATCGTGCTGAACGGCGCCGACTGGTACAGACAGTGGGGGACCGAGAAAAGCCCCGGGACGAAGCTGTTCTCCTGTTGCGGTCACCTGCAGAGGCCCGGCAACTACGAGGTCGCGCTCGATTTCAACCTCAAGGAGCTGGTCTACGACCTGTGCGGCGGCCCGCCGGAGGGCCGGGAGCTGCTGGGGGTGATCCCGGGCGGCAGCTCGGTGCCCATCCTGACCGTAGACGAGTTGGACTGCGACGTCAGCTACGAGGGTATCGAGGCGGCCGGCTCGTTCCAGGGCTCGGGCGGCCTGATCGCCATGGACGATTCGACCTGCATGGTGAGGGCGGTGCGGCGGATGGTCGAGTTTTACGCCCACGAGTCGTGCGGCCAGTGCACGCCGTGCCGCGAGGGCACGGTGTGGCTGGCCAAGATCCTGCGGCGCATCGAGCGCGGAGAAGGGCGCGAGGAGGACATCCCACTGCTGCTCGACATCGGCGCCAACATGGCGGGCAAGACGATTTGTCCGCTCTCGGACAGCGCAGCCGTTCCGGTCGTCAGCTCGATCCAGAAGTTCGAGTACGAGTACATGGCTCACATCCGTGACGGGAGTTGCACGGCCAAGCGCTGAGCTGCTGACGAGGCATATGGATAGCGAGAGCAAGCTGGTCAACATCACGATCGACGGTGCCGAGGTCGCGGTACCGGAAGGCACGACGATCCTGGACGCCGCCGAGCGGCTCGGGATCGTGATCCCTCGCTACTGTTACCATCCAGGGCTGAGCGCGCCCGCCCAGTGCCGTATGTGTCTCGTCGAGGTAGAGGGCGCGCCGAAGCCGCTTCCCGCCTGCGTCCAGCAGGTTCAGGACGGCATGGTGGTGAGCACCGACTGCGTCGAGGCGAGAAAGGCGCGCCGCAGTGTGATCGAGTTCCTGCTGCTGAATCACCCTCTCGACTGCCCGATCTGCGATGCGGCGGGCCAGTGCATGTTGCAGGACTACGCATACGAGACCGGCCAGCTGCGACGCCGGGCCGTTGAGCCGAAGGTCGTGCTCGGCCGCGACCATGTGACTTCCGAGATCGTCTACTTCGGCGACCGCTGCATCCTCTGTACGCGCTGCGTCCGCTTCATGGACGAGATCGCTCAGGAGCCGGTGCTACAGGTGGTCAACCGCGGACACTACGGCTACATCGATACGATGACCGACGAGCTGTTCGAGCATCCCTTCTCGATGAACATCGTCGATGTCTGCCCGGTCGGCGCCCTGGTGAACGAAGACTTCTTGTTCAAGGCACGGTCCTGGGATCTGGACCAGACGCCGAGCATCTGCCCGGCCTGCTCGCAGGGCTGCAACGTCGCCCTCGGCACGAAGGAGAACCGCGTCGTTCGGCTGAAGCCGCGATTGAACCCGGAGGTCAACTCGTACTGGATGTGCGATCATGGCCGCCGAGAAGTGGTACGCTGGGGCGCCGGTATGCGCGCCGAGGTCCCGATGCTGCGCGAGGCTGATCGATTGGTGCCGGTGGATTGGCCGCGTGCCCTGGATGCGATGGTCGAAGCTCTGCAGGGCGCCGCGGGCGGCGCGAAGGCGATCGTCGATCCGGGCGCCTCCAACGAGAGCCTCTACATCGTGCGCAGGCTCGCGGATCAGGCGGGCTTCGACGCCGGCTGCTTCCGCGTACCCAGCGGTCCGCAGGAGGTGCTCAAGGGATTCCCGAAACTCGCGCTACGTGAGGACCGGGCGGCGAACGCGCGTGGCGCCGAGGCGCTGGGCTTCGAGCGCGTCGATGACATCTACGGGGCGGTCAGCGGCCATCAGGGCGTCCTGATCGTCCTCGAGGAGCGGCTGGAGGATGCGCCGGCCGGCTTCGCCGACGGCTGCTCGCTCTTCGTTTACATCGGGTCCGTGCTGAGCCCGGCCGCGCGCCGCGCCCACATCGTGCTCCCGTCGCCGACCTTCGCCGAGATGGATGGCACGTTCAGCAACTTCGAGGGACGCGTGCAGCGGTTCACTCAGGCGCTACGGCCGCCCGGACTGGCGCGGCCGCTCTGGATGAGCGGATCGGTCGTGCTGGCACGGCTGGCGGGCGGCGAGCCGTTCAGCTCGGCCGCAGCGGCATTTGCGGCGCTGGCCGATGAGATCAGCGCTTTCAACGGACTGAGCTACGAGAAGCTGGGCCTGAGCGGCGCCGTCTCGGCGAGCGCCGAGTCGGGCGCGACAGCGAGCTAGAAGAGAAGATGGGTCCCCTATCGACGACAGCCTTTCTGATCTTCGCCACGGCGAAAGTCGTGGTGATCTTCGTCGGCTGGCTGACAGTGGTGGCGGGCGTGACGCTGGCGGAGCGCAAGATCGCCGCCTGGATCCAGGACCGCAGCGGCCCGAATCGTGTCGGGCCCTGGGGGATCCTGCAGCCGATCGCCGACGGCATAAAGAACTTCGTCAAGGAAGAGCACACCCCGGGCGGCGCCAGCCGTTGGCTGTTCTTCCTGGCGCCGATCATCTCGCTGTTCCCCGCGTTCGTGGTGATCGCCGTGATCCCGGTGGCGGCGCCCTTGCCGACGCCCTGGGGACTGGTCGAGGTCATCGTGGCGGACCTGCCGATCGGCTTCCTGTTCGTCCTGGCGCTGGCGTCGCTGGGCGTCTACGGGCTGACGCTGGGCGGCTGGGCGTCGAACAGCAAGTACTCGTTTCTGGGCGGGGTGCGTGCGTCGGCGCAGATGATCAGCTACGAGGTGGCGTTGGGGCTCAGCCTGGTCCCGATCTTCATGGTCTCCGGCAACGTGACGCTGCCCGAGATCGTCTGGCAGCAGCAGGACGGGCTCTGGTACATCCTGCCGCTGATGCTGGGGGCGCTGTTCTTCAGCGTGTCGTATTTCGCGGAGACGAACCGTGGGCCGTTCGACATGCCGGAAGCGGAGTCGGAACTGGTCTACGGGTTCCACACCGAGTACTCGGCCATGCGGATGGCGATGTTCTACCTGGCAGAGTACGCCAACATGGTCACCGCCTCCGCCCTCATGGCGACCTTCTTCTTCGGCGGTTGGGATATTCCGTTCTGGGCCGGTGACAATATCGGCGTTG
>JASFTY010000387.1:0-4390 GCA_050050535.1 Gemmatimonadales bacterium
GACAGGGCCTTGAGCAGCCCGAGATCGGCAACAGCAGACCCACAACCAGTAGAATCGGCAGTCGTTCCGCATTCATCTCGTCCCACCTCGGCGTTGTTTTGCGTCCCCACCCTTTCTGGCCACCGCTATCATGCGACTCGCGCCGGAATCGTACGTGCTCCCCGTCAGATCGCCATAGAGATCGATTCCGGCAAAACCGGCGGCCTCCAGCATCTCGCGCAGCTCTCGACCCGAATAGATCCAGTGTCGGAGTCGGAACGAGCGGACACCTCCGTCCTTTATGACGAACCACTGGTTCTCCATGCGCGACCAGTCGTCGATCACCGAGCGCCGTTGGAAAAGTAGCGCTCCGTCCTCGAGGTCATCGGATCCCGTCGCCTCGAAGATCCGCGCGATGATCTCTTTGCCCATCGTGTCCAGCACGAAGACGCCGCCCGGTCTCAGACTGGCGTGCACATTCTCCAACACGCGTTGGTTCTCCGCCGGCTCGTCGAAGTAGCCGAACGACGTCAGCATGCTGAGGGCGAGGTCGAACGTGTCGGGCCGGACGAACCGCCTCATGTCCTGTTCCACGAACTCGATGTCCACGTGCTGCGCGTCAGCATACGCTCGCGCTCTGTCCAGCAGGTAGCGCGTCCGGTCGACCGCTGTGACCGCGAACCCGCGCTCGGCGAACGGGATCGAGTGTCGACCCGGGCCGCAGCACAAGTCCAGTACCGCGCCGGACCCGCACCGCGTCAGCTGGATGATCTTCTCGGTCTCCTCGGCCGCAGCCGCCACTCGAGTCTCCGGGAACATGTACGAGTACGTCGCGATCCAGAGGTCGTCATCCGCGTACCAGTCGCTGGTTGCACGATTCACGGAAGCCTCCCGCACCCGAGCCCGCGCCCGGGGGCTACTTGTAATACTCGACCTTGCAGCCGCACCCGTCCCACATCCGCTCGTAAGCCTCGAGCCGGGCCTCTACGAACAGCCGCGCCTGCTCGGTGTCGGACAGTAGCCTCAACACCCGCTCCTGCGGCGCCGGCTGCTCTACCGCCGCCAAGCCCGCCTCGCAACGCACGATCAGCAGCTCACCGGCCACCAGCGTATCGTGACGCTCCACGATCTCGCAGACCCCGGCCAACTCGGCCCACTCGGCCACCGGCATGGCCACGATGCGTTCCTCGCGCAGGCGACGAACCAGTTCCTCGACGCTCATCGAGTCCCCGAGTCCGTCATATCCAGCGCCTCACCCTCTTCTTGTAAGCGAGCCAGGCGCTACCGAAACTCTCCTCGAGCATCCGCTCCTCAACGGCGATGAAATTGCGGTCGAGCAGCAGCGCGAACACCGGTACTACCAGGAGCGGCGTCAGCGAGCCTGCGATCAAGGCGATCCCCAGCATGACCAGAACGAGACCCAGGTACATGGGATGGCGACTGCACCGGTACACACCGGTCGTGATCAGTGAGGTCGACTGCTGAAATGGCTTGACCGTGGTTCCCGCTCTGCTGAACGCCCGGTCAGCGACGATGTTGATGACGATCCCGACCGCCAACGGGATGACCCCCAGGAAGTTCCACGGTGATGGGATCAGCTGCACCGCCGGCGCTATGAGGTGAAGGACAGCCATCAACACGATGGATGCCAGTACGTACGCCGGCGGCAGCAGCTTGTTGGTCGTCATTCGCTCCCCCGAGAGGGGAAGCTAACTCGGACGCGGCAGCCGAACCAGTTAGCCGCTCGCTGAGCGTCCCAATGTGACTCGCGCTGACCAGTAGCGCAGCACGAACCAGCACAGCGCCGCGATCGCCAGTACCGCCAGACCGATCAGCGTCGGCGTAAACGATACGAAGAAACCCTGCGCCACGACCCATGGCGCGATCTCTTCCGCCTCTCTGATCGCGATCATCGCTTCGTAGATGCCCGTGCACTGGCCCAGGAATCCGAGCACCGCCGCATAGGCGCCCCAGAAGAGGATCGTGTTCAGACTGCTGTCCCACGCCTGGCCCCCGGTCACCCTCCGCCTCAGCAGCTGCACGGCCCTCAGCACGACCAGAACTACCACCACCAGCCCCAAAACCGCCGTCAGCAGGCCGAAATGACCCGAAACTCGAATCAGTTCAAACACAGCCGCCCCCTTTCACCGCTCAGCTCAACAGTGCGGCCTCCGCTTCCGCAATGCCCGCCACGCGCCGCGCCAGCGCGAACCAGACCATCGCCGTCAGCAGCGCCCCCATTAAGCTCACAGACAACAGGGCCGCTGAGCCGAGCAGCCAGTTGAACAGGTATACGATTGCGTACTCCACATCGTCGGTGATCCGCCGCGCCGCCAGGTAAAGCCCGAACCAGGCGGCCAGGAAGCCCAGGATAACCTGAGCGCCGGCCAGAATCATGATCGCGTCTAGACCGCGACGCGCTCGGCGTAGCTCATGATCTTGCTTGATGTAGATCTGATAGAACTTGGCCAGCCCCAGCGTGAGCCCGGCCAGCCCGCAGATCAGGCTCGGCCACACCTGCGGCCCCGCCACCGCTACCAGCTCGCCGCGCACTACAACCTGCAGGCAGACAAAGGTCAGTGTCCCCGCTACGATCAGCAGTAGACCACGCTCCCAGCGCGACTGCGCCTGCGCCGATAGCCGGTCCAGAAGCCTCCTGAACGAAGACGTGTGCACCCGCACCAGCTCGGCCAACGCCTCGTCCGAAAGGTCGCAGGCCTCCACCGCCTTCACTCGCGCCTCCTCCTCCGATAGACCCAGGGCGCGGTAGTGCCGGTACATGTCCTCGAGATCCGCTGCGATCTCCAGCACCACCCGCGTCCGCGCCGGCTGCGGCAACGGCAGCCGCGCACGCAGCGGTCGCAGAACTTCCGCGAAGTCCGTCATCGCTCGTCGACCTCCACCACCTCGAGGAAGTGCTCGATGAACTCCCGCCACCCCGCCCGCAGCCGAACTCCGTAGCGCCGGCCCTTCGTCGTCAGCCCGTAGCTCTTCCGTCTGCCACGCGGACCCTCGTCCGACCACGCCCCCTTGATCAGACCCTCCTTCTCCAGCTTGTGCAGGATCGGGTACAGCGTCCCGTGGTTGAAGCGGAAATACCCGCCACCCTTCTCCTCGATGTCCAGCGCGATCTGGTACCCATGACGCGGCCCCTCCTCCAGACAGGCCAGGATCAGCGCCTCGTTGCAGCTCTTCGCCAAACTCTGCGGCTCGATCAGCGGTCGCTCCACTCGCTTCCACCCTCCATCACCCGCTCGGCGGCACCCAGTATCGAGACTCGATATTTAGATGCTCTATATATAGACCACCGATATAATACGCCACGACGCCGCTTCGGTCAAGTCAGTGCGGGTGGACGTCTTTCGGCTCGGCGGCGCCGACGCGGCTAGCCCGGGCCCTCGAAGTGCCGGGCCAGCGCGCTGAGGTCATTAACGCACGCCTTCTTGTACTGGCCGACGAAGAGCCTGCCGAGCAGCGTGCCGAACCTGCCGAGGCCGCGGATCGCGGCGTGCAGGGTGACGTCGGTGCCGGCGCCTTTCGGTTCGAGGCGATATTGGAACAGGTACTCGCCGCGCCTGGATGAGCCCTTGCTGCCGTCCACGCGTACGGTCAGCTCGGTCGGCGATTGGCAGCGGGTGACCTCGAACTGTTCGGTGGCCTCCCTGCCGAGGAATTTGCGGGTCTCGCGCCATTCGGATCCGACGCCGAACTCGCCCTGGCTGAGCTTCTCGATGTGCACGAACCCGGGCATCCACTCGGCGGCTGCGTCCAGGTCGGTGAGGGTGTGAAACACTCGGTCTGGCGGTCCGGGGATATGCTGTGTCACGTCGAACTCGATGGGCATCACGTTACCTTGTCTCGGGGTTGGCTCGATTGTTGTCATGGCTGATGTACGGCCTTTATCACCAGAGGTTCCGGTCGCCGAACCATCGGTGTACAAGATAATAGAATCCGAGGATCGAGCCGCCGGCGATCATGAAGATAGGGTTGGGGGCTCGCTGCCATGTCTCTAGACGTCGAGCGACCACTTGAGCTGGAACTCGATCTCCTCTTCCGACGAGCCGCGCTCGTGCTCGATATTGATCGTCGCCGACGGCGGGATCGAGATGCGCTCGCCGGCTACTTGAATGCGGAAGCGCTCTTCGTCTTCGAGGCAATCGGCCAGTCGCCGCAACTTGGCCACGAACTGCCGGCGCGGGTAGTCCTTCTCGACGTCACGCTTGCGCCGTCCCTTTCGCTTAGTCATTCGATGTCTCCTCGCGCGGCTGCGCTGGGTCACTGCCACCGAGCCAACCGCCGCCCGGGCCGGTCCTCTCCGGCTGGAATCCGTAGACCAGAAAGACCCATTCAATATCGGCCCGCCTGCTCAGCGCGCCAACCCATACGACGTAGAGCGTCAGGGGATCGCCGG
>JASFTY010000388.1:0-4375 GCA_050050535.1 Gemmatimonadales bacterium
CGCCTTCGTCAAGCCGAACGACATCCTGGTCGGTAAGATCACGCCGAAGGGTGAAACCGAGCTCTCGCCGGAGGAGAAACTGCTGACGGCGATCTTCGGCGAGAAGGCAAAAGACGTAAAGGACAGCTCGCTGAGGGTGCCGCCCGGCATGGCGGGCACCGTCATCGATGTGAAGATCTTCTCGCGACGTATCGATGACGCACTGCTCGAGAAGGAGCACGGCGAGAGGATCGGGCTGCTGCGCGAACAGGAGCGTGACGAGATCGCCCGCGTCACGGAAGTGCGTGACGAGGAACTACGCGAGCTGCTCACGGGGCAGACGGTACAACTGTTCCTGAAGCGCGGCACCATCGAGCCCTACTTCAAGGAGGGCAAGAAACTCGTCGACCGTGTGGTAGAGGAGCTCGACTTCTCGAAGCTCGACCTAACCGCGCTGAAGGTGAAGAGCGCGGGTGCGAATGAGAAGGTCCGGCGCGTGATCGAGGAGTCGCGCCAGCGAATCGAGCGGATTCGCGAGAAGACCGAGGAGTCGATCGACAAGGTCCTGCAACCCGATGAGCTATCCCCGGGCGTTGTGCAGCTGGTCAAGGTGTACATCGCCGAACGGCGCAAGGTCGCCGTCGGGGATAAGGTCGCCGGCCGACACGGCAACAAGGGCGTGATCGCCCGGATCGTGCCCGAGGAGGACATGCCCTTCCAGCCTGACGGCAAACCGGTCGACATCATCCTCAACCCGCTGGGTGTGCCGTCGCGAATGAACGTCGGCCAGATCTTGGAGACGCACCTCGGATGGTGCGCCAGGATCCTCGGCTTCGAAGCGAAGACGCCGGTCTTCCACGGTGCGACCGAGGACGAGGTCGGTGTACTGCTCAAGCTGGCCGGTGTCCGCTGGGCGCACGACTGCCTGAATATCCGCTCCGCTCGGCCGCCGGTGCTGACCGACGGGCTGATCCGCGAGTTCATCAGCGCCCTGCGGGGAGACGCCACGGTGGCTCGTGCCCGGCGCGGCGATGGCACACGCCCCTCAGGATCGATCCTCGGTTTGGGCCGCACGCTCGACGCGCTCTGGGAGGAGAGCGGCTCGGGGTCGGTCGGCGATCACCTGCAGGCGGTGCGCGATTACCTCGTCGATGCGTGCGGCGAGCTCGCGGAGCGTCGCGGCGAACCGAACCTGCAGACGGCCAGCCTCGAGGCGGCGGCGAGGCTATCGAAGAGGTCGGCGAAGGAAGGGCTCGATGAGGCGCTGTCCGGCTTCATCGGGCGGGCCGGGCTCACTCCAGCCGGTAAAATGCGGCTTCGCGATGGGCGCACGGGAGACTACTTCACCATGGAGGTGACGGTCGGCAACATCTATATGATGAAGCTGGCTCACTTGGTGGACGACAAGATTCACGCCCGCTCCATCGGGCCCTACTCGCTGGTCACCCAGCAACCGCTGGCCGGGAAGGCCCAATTCGGCGGCCAGCGATTCGGCGAGATGGAGGTCTGGGCACTGGAAGCGTACGGCGCGGCCCACACGCTCCAGGAGATGCTCACGGTCAAGTCGGATGACGTGTCCGGCCGCTCACGCGCCTACGAAGCCATCGTGAAGGGCGACAACCTGCCCGACCCGGGCATACCCGAGAGCTTCAACGTGTTGGTGAAGGAGCTGCAGTCGCTGGGTCTCAGCGTCGAGCTCGGTGAAAGTGACGAAGGGGTCTAACAGAGCCCTGGATTCTAGAGGATAGCAATGATCGACTTCCCAAGGCACCGCGAGACTCGTCCTACGGAGTTCGACTTCATCCAGCTGAAGATCGCTTCGCCGGAGCAGATCAGGTCGATGAGCTACGGCGAGGTGACGAAGCCGGAGACCATCAACTACCGGTCGTTCAAACCGGAGCGCGATGGTCTCTTCTGCGAGCGCATCTTCGGCCCGGTCAAGGACTGGGAGTGCCACTGCGGAAAGTTCAAGCGGATTCGCTACCGCGGCCACGTCTGTGACAAGTGCGGCGTGGAAGTGACGCTTTCCAAGGTGCGTCGCGAGCGGATGGGTCACATCGAGCTCGCAGTCCCGGTGGCGCACATCTGGTTCTTCAAGACGCTGCCGTCCCAGATGGGCTACCTGCTCGGCATGACACTGCGCGATCTGGAGAAGATCATCTACTACGCCAACTACGTGGTGGTGAAGCCGGGCAAACAGAAGGTCAAGGCGAAACAGCTACTCGATGAGGAGGAGTACTACGAACTCAAGGTGCAGGCGAAGGAAGCCGGGGACGGCGAGTTCCACGCCGAGATCGGCGCCGAGGGCGTGCGCCAGCTGCTCAGGCAGGTCGACGTTGATGAGGTAGCCAAGGAACTGCGCCGCAGGGTCGCAACCGAGACCAGCCAGCACCGCAAGAAACAGCACCTCAAGCGACTCAAGGTGGTGGATGCCTTCCGCAACAGCGATGACGACCCGGAGCGTCGCAACCGCCCCGAGTGGATGGTCATGGACGTCATCCCGGTACTGCCGCCCGACCTGCGCCCGCTGGTCCCACTCGACGGCGGCCGCTTCGCGACCTCCGACCTCAACGACCTCTATCGGCGGGTCATCAATCGCAACAATCGTTTGAAGAAGCTGATGGAGATGAGGGCGCCCGAGGTCATCTTGCGGAACGAGAAGCGGATGCTGCAGGAAGCCGTCGACGCGCTGTTCGACAACGGACGCCGCGGTAAGGCGATCCGTGGACGCGGCAAGCGGCCGCTCAAAGCCCTCTCCGATATGCTCAAGGGCAAGCAGGGTCGCTTCCGCCAGAACCTGCTCGGCAAACGAGTCGACTACTCCGGCCGTTCGGTCATCGTCGTGGGGCCGGAGCTCAGGCTGCATCAGTGCGGCCTGCCCAAGGTGATGGCTGTCGAGCTCTTCCGCCCGTTCATCATCCACGAGCTGGAACGGCGCGGTGAGGCCGAAACGGTGAAACGCGCTAAGAAGATCGTCGAGCGCGGCGACGACCCCCGGGTCTACGAGGTCCTCGAAGACATCATCCGAGACCATCCCGTGCTGCTCAACCGGGCGCCGACCCTGCACCGGCTGGGGATTCAGGCCTTCGAACCCGTGCTCGTCGAGGGGAAGGCGATCCGCATTCACCCGCTGGTCTGCGCCGCCTTCAACGCCGACTTCGACGGTGACCAGATGGCGGTGCACGTACCGCTTTCATTCGAGGCGCAGCTCGAGTGCCGCGTCCTCATGCTGTCTTCGAACAACGTCCTGAAACCGTCGGACGGCAAGCCGATTGCGACCCCGAGCCAGGACATGGTGCTCGGCATCCACTACCTGATGAAAGCGCCCGACGACTTCGCAGAACGGATCGAGAAGGCACCGCGCTACTCGACGATCCACGAGGTGGAGTTGGCGCTGGCCAACGGCTGCTTCACCAGGTCGGACGGCGCGCTCGACTACCACACGCCCATCCACTTCCGCCACCAGGGCCGCTGGCACGCGACCACGATCGGGCGCGCCCTGTTCAACGACATCCTGCCAGCGGGTCTCGGGTATGTGAACCATCCGATCAACAAGGGGGCGCTCTCCGAACTCGTGTTCCGCTGCTACCGGGCGGTCGGACTCAAGCGTACCACCGACTTCTTGGACGACCTGAAGGACTTCGGCTTCAAGTACGCGACCGTCGGCGGAACGTCGATCGGCATCGAGGACCTGGAGATCCCGCCGCGCAAGGCCGACATCATCGGTTCGGCGCGCGCCGACACCGAGCGCTTCACCAAGGCGTACGAGAGAGGTGTGATCTCAAACGGCGAGCGATACAACCGGGTGATCGACGCCTGGACGCACGCGAACAACGACGTCGCCGACGCGATGGTCAACGCCTTGCGAGAGTCGCGCCGAGGCTTCAACCCGGTCTACATGATGTTCGACTCGGGCTCGCGAGGCTCACGTGACCAGATCCGACAGCTAGCCGGGATGCGCGGGCTGATGGCGAAGCCTCAGAAGAAGCTGACCGGCGGCATCGGTGAGATCATCGAGAGCCCGATCCTCTCTAACTTCCGCGAAGGACTGACCGTGCTGGAGTACTTCATCTCGACGCACGGCGCCCGCAAGGGATTGGCGGACACGGCGCTCAAGACGGCTGACGCCGGATACCTCACGCGCCGGCTGGTGGACGTGGCGCAGGACGTGACGGTCTGTGAGGAGGACTGCGGCACGATCCTCGGGCTCGAAGTTTCCGCTCTCAAAGAAGGCGAGGACATCATCGAGCCGCTGCGCGACCGCATCGTCGGGACCGTCGCGCTCGAAGAGGTCGTCGACTCGATCGATGGCCAGCGGCTGGTCAGGGCGGGGGAGTTGATCGACGAGGAGGGAGCCGAGGCAATCGAGGAGGCGGGCATCCAGTCGGTACGCATT
>JASFTY010000389.1:0-4371 GCA_050050535.1 Gemmatimonadales bacterium
CAGCTGCGCCAGATGCGGCTGGTGCGGTACCGGCGCGAGGGGAAGTTGACCTACTACTCCTTGGATGACGAACACGTGGCGCAGCTATTCGATCTCTGCCTCGACCACGTCCGGGAGGAGCTCGAGTGAGCGAAGGAACGCAGCGGGCCTTTCGCGAGCTGGTGCTCGAGGTGCCGGACATGGACTGCGCCAATTGCGCGCTGCGGATCAGCGGCCGTCTCGAGGGGATGGACGGCGTAGAGCATGTGAATACCCGCGTCGTCTCGAAAGACCTGCAGGTACGGTTCGATCCGTCCGTGATCGAGGAGTCGGCGATCGCCGAGGCGGTCCGCGCCCTCGGTTACACCGTGGAAGGTGACGGAGAGGGGCCCAGCCTCCCACAGCGCCTAGCGCGGCCGAGTGTGTGGCGCGGCCACGCTGCCCGACGCACCTACCTCTCGGGGCTAGCCATCGCGGTGGGGCTGGCGCTCCGGGTGCTGGATCTGAGCCCGACCGTGTGGAGCGGCTCGATCTGGACGATCGACGTCGCCGCTATGCTGTTCTGCGTCGCCGCACTCGTGGGTGGATCGAACTTCTTTCCTAAGGGTCTGCGCGCCGCCCGGATCGTCCGGCTCGACATGAACTCTCTCATGACGATCGCCATCTTCGGGGCGCTGGTGATCGGCGAGTATGTGGAGGCGGCGAGCATCGCGTTCCTGTTCGGGATCGCCGAGACCCTGGAGCGCTACTCGGTGGAGCGGGCGCGCCGCTCGATCGAGGCGCTGCTCGACTTGGCGCCGGCACAGGCGCGGGTGCAGCGCGACGGCCAGTTCGTGACGGTTCCCGTTGAAACGCTCGTTCCGGGTGACAGGGTCCAGGTGCTGCCCGGCGAGAAGGTGCCGATCGACGGCTGGGTGCGGGAAGGGAGCTCTACGGTGGACCAGAGCCCGATCACCGGCGAGTCGATGCCGGTGGCCGTGGCACCGTCCGCCTACGTCTTTGCCGGCACCATGAATCGCGACGGCTACCTGGAGGTCGAGGCGGCGAAGCGCGCCGGCGACACCACGCTGGCGCACATCATCCAGCTCGTGGAGGAGGCCGAGGCGTCCCGCTCACCCAGCGAGCGCTACGTCGAGACGTTTGCCCGCTACTACACTCCGGCGGTCACACTGCTGGCACTTGCCGTAATGGCCCTGCCGCCGCTCGTCCTGGCGGCACCGTTCTCGACCTGGTTCGTGCGCGGCCTCACACTACTCGTGATCTCCTGCCCCTGCGCCTTGGTGATCTCCACGCCTGTCGCCGTGGTCAGCGGCATCACCAGCGCCGCCCGTAATGGCGTGCTGATCAAGGGCGGTATCCATCTCGAGGCGCTGGCGCGGATCCGCGCCGTCGCGTTCGACAAGACCGGCACGTTGACCAGCGGCGAACTCGCCGTGGTCGAGGTTTGTACCGCCGCGGGGAGCGAGCCGTCCGACGAGGAGCTTCTCGGCATCGCGGCATCCCTCGAGGCGCGCTCGGAGCACCCTATCGCCCAAGCGATACAGCGGGCGGCCGTCGCCGCAGGCGCAGAGAACCACCGCGGCATACAGGACTTCGAGGCGCTACCCGGCCTGGGTGCCCGGGCACGGCTCGACGGTGTGACGCACACGATCGGACGACCGGAACTCTTCGGGGACGCCGTCGCGCCGTGGGCCGTCGAGCTCGAGCGCTTCGCCGCCGCCGGCCATACCCCCGTCTGCGTCGGCACCGATGGCCGCGTGCTCGGCCTGCTCGCCGTCGCCGACCGGGAGCGCGACGGCGCCAAAGAGACCATCGCTGCCCTCCGCCGACTGGGCATCGAGCGGATCGTGATGCTGACCGGAGATCACCAGGCAACGGCGCGAACCGTCGCCCAGAACCTCGGACTCGATGCGTTTCACGCCGGGCTGCTGCCCGAAGAGAAAGTCGCAGCCGTCCGCGAGATGCAAGCCGCGCTCGGTGCCATCGCGATGGTCGGCGACGGTGTGAACGACGCGCCGGCGCTGGCGACCGCAAGCGTCGGCATCGCCATGGGCGCAGCCGGTAGCGACGTCGCCCTCGAGACGGCGGACGTCGCCCTCATGGCCGACGACCTCCGCTCACTCCCGTACCTCTTTCGCCTCTCGCGCCGCAGCGGCGCGGTCATTCGCCAAAACGTCGCCGCTTCGATCGCCATCAAGCTGTCTCTCGCGGCCGGCACCCTGCCAGGC
The DNA here is from genome assembly GCA_050050535.1 of Gemmatimonadales bacterium. Taxonomy (GTDB): domain Bacteria; phylum Gemmatimonadota; class Gemmatimonadetes; order Palauibacterales; family KS3-K002. The sequence goes on from JASFTY010000389.1 coordinate 2,208, forward strand.
TGGGTCACCCTGATCACCGCCGTCCTCCTCGGCGACATGGGCGCCTCGCTGGCCGTCACCGGGAACGCCCTGCGCCTGGCCCGACTCCGGCGGTCGGAGTAGTCATGCGCTCCGGGCCCAATTGCGGGGACAATATGTCCCGGGCTGCCCCACCCGGGGACGGCTCCCCGACCGCTCCGCCGCCTTCCCTCAGGGCACACGATTTGCCTCTCGGGGACTACTACCGAGCGCGTAACGATTGTGAGGATACCGGCTTGGAGCGGCAGAAGCTCGACAATTCGCGGACACCTGCACCGAATCGGGTCCCGGCGGAGCAGCGCTTGGTGCGTCCGAGCCGCTGGCCCTGCCGGCTGGCGACCGCCGGCCTCCTCTGGACGCTGATCCTGGCTACGGCGGGTTCTGCCACCGGGCAGGAGAACGACGTCTGCCTCATGTGCCACGAGAATGAGGCCTTCTTCGCCGGCAAGCAGGATCCCTCCCGCTACGTGGTGACCCGTGAGGCTTACGAGAGCTCACTCCACGGCGCCCGAGCGGTGCTCTGCACCGACTGCCACCGCGGCATGGCATTCCCACATCCGGAGACGCCGCAGCCGGCCGATTGCTCCGTCTGTCACAGCGATCAGACTACCCAGCACGGGCAATCGCTGCACGGACAGGCGGCGGTCCGCGGTGACCCGCTGGCCCCCAGCTGCTCGTATTGCCACGGCACCCACGACATCCGGGCGAGCAGCGACCCCAGGTCCCCGACCTACGTGTTCAACATCCCGATGTTGTGCGGACGTTGCCATCAAGAGGGCACCGAAGTATCGACGACACGAGACATCCCGCAGGACCAGATCCTCCAGAACTACTCCATGTCGATTCATGGGGAGGGCCTGTTTCGCCAGGGCCTGGCGGTGACCGCGGTTTGCACGTCGTGCCACACTTCGCACTTCATCCTGCCGCACACGGACATTCGCTCGAGCATCCACGAATCGAACGTGTCAGCCACCTGCACGCAGTGTCACGCCTTGATCGAGGAGGTGCACCAGCAGGTGATCGAGGGGAGACTGTGGGAGGAAGAACCTCACGTGATCCCCGTATGTGTCGACTGCCACGCTCCGCACGAAGTGCGCAGGGTCTTCTACGACGCGGGCGCGGCCAACGCCGACTGCATGCGCTGTCACTCCGATCCGCAGCTGACGATGGAGCGGGATGGCGAGACCGTCTCGCTCTACGTCGACGAGCTTGCCTACAGCACCTCGAAGCACGGCGGAACGGGGTGCGCCCAGTGCCATACCGACGTGACGCCGTCCAGAACCGTGCGCGCCTGCGCGACATCGGTGGCATCGAACGTCGACTGCGCCATCTGTCACGCCGGCCCTGTTGACGACTACACATCCGGAATGCACGGCCGCCTGGCCGCGCAAGGCGTCGCCGAGGCGCCGACCTGTCTCGATTGTCACGACTACCACGCCACGCAGGACAACATCTGGCCGACCTCTCCGACGTTCGCCCGCAACGTCCCGGAACTCTGCGCACGCTGTCACCGCGCGGGCGAGCCGGCAGCTCGCCGCATCGAGCAGGCCGGCTATGAAGGCCCGGACATCGTCAACAGCTACGTGATGAGCATCCACGGTAAGGGGCTGTTGGAGAGCGGACTCGTCGTCACGGCGACGTGCCCGAGCTGCCATACGGCGCACAAAGAGCTGCCGCCGTCAGATCCCGAGTCCTCGGTCCACCGCGACAACATCTCGGCCACTTGCGGCACGTGCCACCACGGGATCAGAGAGGAGTACGACGGGAGCATTCACTGGATAGGCCGGGACGACGCACCCGCGGATCGCGAGCTCCCGAACTGCGAGGATTGTCACACCTCGCACACGATCAGCCGAACCGGTCTGAGCGATTTCCGGCTGACCATGATGAACCAGTGCGGCCACTGCCACGAGGAGGAGTCGGAGACATTCTTCGACACCTTCCACGGAAAGGTCTCCCGGCTGGGCGACGCCGCCGCCGCCAAGTGCTACGACTGCCACGGCACCCACAACATCCGCCCGGTCACCGACCCCCAATCCACCCTCAGCCGCCGCAACATCGTCGAGACCTGCGCCCAGTGCCATCCCGGCGCCAACCGCCGCTTCACGGGCTACCTGACCCACGCCACGCACCACGACCCGGAGCG
>JASFTY010000390.1:0-4365 GCA_050050535.1 Gemmatimonadales bacterium
GGCCTGCTCGGCGCGTCGGCGACCCTCAACTTGTCGAGCGTGCCCTTCCCGTATCCTATCGCCGCCGTGCGCGTCGGTCGGCTGGAGGGAGACTGGGTCCTCAACCCGACATTCCAGCAGCTCGAGTTCTCCGACGTCGATGTGGTCGTCGCCGGCTCGGAGCACTCCATTGTGATGGTCGAGGGCGGCGCGCTCGAGATCTCGGAAGACGAGCTCGTCGACGCGCTCGACTTCGCGCACCAGGGGGTTCGCGAGTTGGTGGCGATCCAGAGGGAGCTGATCGCGCCGCTGGCGAAGCCGAAAATGGAATGGGCACCTCCCGGGCTGAGCGAGGATCTCGTCTCCCGTGTCCAGGGCCTCGCGTCGGAGCGCGTCGATGAAGCACTCAACCTTCCCAACAAGGAAGAGCGTAACGAAGCCCTTCTGGCTCTGCGCAAAGACATCATCGACGAAGGTAGCGCTGATTTCGAGGAGATAGAGGACTACGAGGACCAGGTGAACAGGGTCGTAGACCAGATCGAGTACGAGACCCTGCGCGCTCAGATCCTCGAGAAGCGGGAGCGGGTCGACGGCCGCGCGCCCGACGAAGTACGCTCGATCTCCTGCGAGGTCGGACTGCTGCCGCGCACACACGGCTCGGCACTCTTCACCCGCGGCAGCACGCAGTCGCTGTCGGTCGTGACCCTCGGGACCAGCCGAGACGAGCAGCGGATCGACACGATCGATGTCATGCAGGAGACATCGAAGTCCTTCATGCTCCACTACAACTTCCCACCGTTCTCGGTGGGCGAGGTCCGGCAGTTCCGCGGCACCTCGCGGCGCGAGATCGGCCACGGCGCTCTGGCGGAGCGTGCCCTGCAGCCGCTGCTGCCGGCCTACGAGGACTTCCCTTACACGATACGCATCGTGAGTGACATCCTCGAATCCAACGGCTCCTCATCCATGGCCACGGTGTGCGGCGGCTCACTCGCCCTGATGCATGCGGGTGTCCCGGTGCGTGCCGCCTGCGCCGGTGTAGCGATGGGCATGATAAAGGAAGGTGACCGGTTCGAGATCCTGACCGACATCATGGGCATCGAGGACCATCTCGGCGATATGGACTTCAAGGTCGCCGGGACGCGCAAAGGAGTCACCTCGGTCCAGATGGACATCAAGATCGAAGGCATGTCCACGGAGTTGCTGCGCGAGGCCATGGAGCGTGCGCGTACGGCGCGCATGCACATCCTCGACATCATGGACAAGACGCTCGCCGAGCCGCGCTCCGATCTATCGCCTACCGCGCCGCGGATTATCACGCTGCAAGTGGATCCGGAGAAGATCGGCGAAGTGATAGGGCCGAAGGGTAAGACGATTCGCGGCATCGAGGAGGAGACCGGCGCCGAGGTCAACATCGAGGACAGCGGCCTGATCACGATCTCGTCGGTGTCCGGCGAAGCGGGCGAAAAGGCCCGTGAGATCATCGAGGGGATCGTTCAAGAGCCGGAGATCGGCCGCATCTATGAGGGGGTCGTGAAGAACACGACTTCGTTCGGCGCCTTCGTCGAGATCCTCCCCGGCGTCGAGGCGCTCTGTCACATATCGGAGCTGGAGGAGGGCCGGGTCGAGAAGACCGAGGATGTCGTGAAGCGCGGCGACAAGGTGAAGGTCAAGTTGATCTCGATCGACGACCGCGGCCGCATGCGCCTCTCGCGCCGGGCGGCGATGTCGCAGGAAACGGAACCGGAGACGGCCGAGCGCTCGTGAGGCCGACCCCGTTTCATACATATACGGCCTGTCCCGCCTTGGGCGGGGCGGGCCTTTACTCCATTCCAGCGGACGTCGAACATCGCCCGTCGGACTTCCAGTTTCGAGAGCCCTGCTGAGCATCCACGAGACGATCCAGCTCGATCAGGCCGTCCTTCAGACCCGGGTGAAGGGAGGGCCGATCGTTCTCACCGAGCAGATCTCCACCGTCCGATCTGCGGCGGTGGGCATCTGGATTCGTTGGGGCGCCAGCCATGATCCCGCGGAGCGGATGGGGTCGGCTCACCTGTTGGAGCACATGGTCTTCAAGGGGACCGAGGGTCGGACGGCTCGCCAGATCGCGCTCGAGATCGAGGGAATAGGTGGCACGCTCGACGCCTATACCTCGCGCGAGCACACGGCCTGCTACGCCAAGGTGCTCGACCAGGATCTGCCGATCGCAGTTGACGTACTTGCGGGCCTGATCTTTCGACCGCTGCTGCGGGAGGAGGATCTCGAGACCGAGCGCCGCGTGATCCTCGAGGAGATCGCCGGGATCGAGGACGCGCCGGAGGAGCTGATCTTTGATCTACACGCACGTTCCGCCTGGGGCACGCACCCGTACGGCAACCCGGTTCTGGGCACCGCCGAAACGGCTGGCGCAATAACGCTCGATGACCTACATGACCTCTGGAGAAAGGCCTACCGGCCGAGCGCCTGCGTGGTCGCCGCTGCCGGGAACCTCGAGCACGAGGCGCTGCTCGAGTTGGTGACGCGCCACTTCCCCCAGACCCGCGAGCCGACGGAGGTGGCCGACGTACCCGAGCCGGCTCCGACCGTGCCGCAGGAGAGACACCTCGAGCGCGATAGCGTGCAGGCCCACATCTGCTTGGGCGCGCCGACCTTCCCGCGTAGCGATCCGCGCCGCTACGCCGCGATCCTCGTCTCCACGGCCCTCGGCGGCGGTATGAGCAGCCGGCTGTTTCAGCGGGTCCGGGAGGAGCTGGGGCTGGCGTACACGATCTACACGTTCCAATCGTTCTACGCCCGCGGCGGCCTGGCCGGGGTCTATGTGGCGACCCGGCCCGACGCCGCCGGCCGGGCGGTCGAGGAGGTCCGTGACGAGCTGGATCTGCTGTCTGGCGCCGGCCTCTCAAGTGAGGAGCTGCAGGCAGTCAAGAACCAGACGAAGGGGCAGGTCGTGCTGTCGCTGGAGTCCAGCTCGGCGCGGCTGCAGCGTCTCGCCGCTGTGGCACTCTACGACGAGCCGTACCAGAGCGTGGACGAGATTTGCGCGCGGATCGACAGGGTCGGCGAGCAAGAGGTGGCCGAGCTGTGCTGGAAGTACTATGCTCCTGATCACCAGACAGTGATCCGCCTGGGCCCCGAGCCGTGTGGCGGCCAGCCCGGGTAGATAGTCCATCTTGTGCGATTAGACGTTCTGGCCCTTAGAGAGCGAGGCTAGAGAGATGATCGTCGGAGTACCGAAGGAGATCAAAACGGCGGAGAACCGTGTTGCAATGGTGCCTGCCGGAGTGGAGACGCTCGTGGCCCACGGTCACAAGGTCCTTGTCCAGCGCGACGCCGGCGTCGGCAGTGGCTTCGACGACCCGGCATACAAGGCCGCCGGCGCAGCCATAATAGGCAGCGCCGACGAGGTATGGGCGGAGTCGGAGATGATCGTGAAGGTGAAGGAGCCGATCCCCGAGGAGTACCCCCGCGTCAAGCAGGATCATGTCGTTTTCACTTACTTCCACTATGCGGCGGACGAACGGCTGACCAAGGCGATGCTCGAGACCGCCGCCGTGACCATCGCCTACGAGACTGTCCAGCTCGAGACCGGCGAGCTGCCCCTGCTCACGCCGATGAGTGAGGTTGCCGGTCGCATGGCGATCCAAGAGGGCGCGAAGTACCTGGAGAAGACGTTCGGTGGCCTCGGCATCCTGCTGGGCGGAGTGCCCGGCGTGCATCCTGCCGAGGTCGCGATTCTCGGCGGCGGAGTCGTCGGCACGCAGGCCGCCTGGATGGCCGCTGGGCTCGGCGCCCGCGTCACCGTCCTCGACGTCAGCCTCGAGCGGCTGCGCTACCTGGACGACGTGATGCCCAGTAACGTCGTGGGCGAGTACTCGAACCGCCACAATATCCTGGATGCGATAAAGCGCTCCGATCTCGTCGTCGGGGCAGTGCTGCTGCCCGGCGCCAAGGCACCACACCTGGTCTCGAAAGAGGATCTGAAGCTCATGAAAGACGGGGCGGTGATCGTTGACGTCGCCGTCGACCAGGGTGGTTGCTTCGAGACCGTGAAGCCCACGACCCACGAGGACCCGACCTACGTGGTCGAGGGGGTCATTCACTACTGCGTCGCGAACATGCCGGGCGCCGTGCCGCGCACCTCGACGCTCGCGCTGACCAACGCGACTTTCCCCTACGCGCTCAGACTCGCGAACGACGGCTGGGAAAAGGCCTGCCGTGACGACCACGCCCTGGCGCTGGGACTGAACACGATCGGCTCGAAGATAACCTGCGCCGGCGTAGCGGAGGCCTTCGGCCTCGACTATACGCCGATCGAGGAAATCCTGGGATAGGGCGGGGGAGCTTCGGGAATTCGGAAATCCATGACCAGGAAGACCAATAGAACCACAG
>JASFTY010000391.1:0-4363 GCA_050050535.1 Gemmatimonadales bacterium
GACCCTCGAGGGCAGCGAGATCCGTGACGATGTGGCCCGCAACGCCCGCTACATCAGCATCTCCCTGCGACGCGACGTACAGACCGCCGGCGTCGACATCACCAGCACCACACGCTTCGGTACCCTCGCCGTCTGGACCGGCTCGCCCGGCGACACCCTCATCATGCTGCACGTACCCTACTTGCAGGACCCCGCGCTAGCCCACGACATAGCGCCCCCCACGGGCACCAATAACCCCTTGGACCCCGGCGGCACCTGCGGCGAACGCTGCATCGACGTCCTCAAGGACCCAGACACGCCCCTCGAACTGCAGATCGGTGACCTGGCACGCCTGCAGGTCGCCGAAGAGCGCCGCCTCATCCTCGTCGCCGATCTCAGCGAAACCACCGATACGACCGTCGCGATCACCTGGACCGAGGCCGACACCCTGCTCCGACAGCCCGCCGGCCTCGTCGGCGGCCTGCGCCTCGATCGCTACGCCACCTACGTCCAGAAACTGCAACCGATCATCTATTACCTCGACGAGGACCACCAACTCATTCGCGCCGTCCGCCTCAACCTCGACGGCACCCCAGACGGCTGGGTCCTCGCCTTCGACGTCGAGCAGTTCGATGCCACCCTCATCTTCGCCGACAGCCTCGAACTCGAAGAGGCCAACCCGTACGATGCGAACAACGACAACGACTTCGACGACATCGTCGGCGTCCGCATCAAGGCTATCGTCACCGCCGACCGCGTCGACCCGCGCGTCAACCACGGCCAGCTCATCCGCAAGTCCTTCGAGTGGCAGGTCTCCCCGCGCAACCTCCGCTACGAGAAGAACCGCTACTGAGGCCCCACTCGCCGCCTAGCCTCGCTTGCCCTCGCCTGCCCTCCCGACCCCGACCTTCCCAGCGCGCCAACGCCGTCCAGTCAACCGCGGCCAACATCCGGTCACCATGACCGACAAACGCGTGTTCCCGAACGGTGACATGATCGGTAACCATCGGTAACGCTTGAGGTTAACAACCCACTCCTGCGGGCACACGGTTTGCACTCCAACCCAGACGGAGGAGTGCCACTGGCGGCACAAAACGTAAGTAGGCCCACCGACTCCCATGGGGCAGTGGCTGGAGTGGATCGGATGGCTAGACTAAATGACCGGCTCGAGAGGGCGCTCGCTATGAGCCTTGGAGACCGTGGCGGCATAGCGCTCATCGCCACGATCCTGGTCATCGCTTTGGTGGCGGCGCTGACCGCGGCGGCGCTCAACAGCGCGATGAGCGCGGTTCGTACCTCGTCGGCGGATTATCGAGACACGCGGTCGTTCTACGCCTCCGAGGCGGCCGGTGAGTACGCGCTCGCCCAGGTCAAGATCGCTCTGCAGGACGGTTTTCTGTCGGACGACGAGATTGCCACCTTCCATCCGCCGGAGATGGCGGGCTTCGACTTCGACAGCTTCACGGTAGAGAAGCTGGGCGAGCCGGTGGTGGAGACCGTCACCGACGGGCCGTTTGCCGGGCTCTACTCGCTGACCCAGAACATCGAGGTCTACGCGCGGGCGGTGGACGAGGCGGGCAACGCGTCGGCCGTGCTGCTGAACGCGAAGGCGCAGGCGATCCCGATCTTCCAGTTCGGCGTCTTCTTCGAGGAGGACCTCGAGGCGACGAACGGACCGCCGATGGAGTTCGTGGGCCGAGTCCATTCCAACGGCAATATCTATCTGAGTTCGAAGAACGCCTGGTACCGTGAGGTCGTCACGACTCCGCGGCAGGTCTACCACAACCGCAAGGACCACCACCAGGTCTATGATGGCGTCTACATCAACGACGCCGAGGGCAACGAGGTGCCGCTCGATTTCGATAGCCGCAGCCATCCGGACCCCGAGGCGTTCAAGGCGGAGAGCTGCGCCAAGTTCGATTGCCGGCTACAGACCGACGCCTTCGAGGTCCACCCGCTCAGCCTGCCACTGCCCGACGACGTGCCGCCCTACGAGCTGATGCGGCCGCGCGAGGAGGACGACGGCGATGCCGAGCGCCAGGTCAAGTACGCCTGGAACTCCGACATGTACGTGACCGTGAATCTGGGGTACATCCGGACCAGGAACGACGTCTGTGGCGGCAGCGGCCCGCGGAAGGAGCCGGACGAGATCGTCGGCGAGCTGAACATCGTGGCCTTGCAGCCGGTGGAGCCCGGGAAGAGGATCACCTTCAAGATCGGCGGCAACTGCGGCGACGACGATGACGAGCTCGATGTTTGGGTCAAGTCGAACGGCGCCACGATATACAGCACCGAGCTCGAAGAGTCGTGCACCTTCAGTGTCAACATACCCGGCGATGCCGACGTCATCGAGATCACGGTCAGAAACGAGGAAGGCGAGAGACCGAACGGGACCGCCTACTGGCGGAACCTGCAGAGCCTCGGCACGTCGGATCCGGCGCCGTGGCCCGAGATCACGGTCGAACGGACGGCCGGCCTTCAGGTACCGAGCGACGCCGACAAGTGCAACATCTTCCGCTGGAACTGGTCGGCCTTCTACGACGGGCGCGAGGAGGAGATGAAGGACGTCCTCGACATCGACATCAACGCGTTGAGCGTCTGGGTCGGCGGCGACACGACCCGCACCAGCCAGGTCATCTACGTCGAGTTCGTACTACCTCCGGACCTGGGCGGCTACTCGGGCGAGACCTTCGACCATATCTACGACGCGACGCTCGACCCGGCGATCCGCATGATCAACGGCAGAACGCTGCCCAACAGACTGACGGTCGCGGCGGAGTGGCCCGTCTACACGCTGGGCGACTACAACAGCCTGTACAAGAAGCCGGCGTCGCTGGCCGGTGACGGCATCACGATCCTCTCCAACGACTGGGAGGACCGCAAGAACCAGGTGGACGACCCCGACAATTGCGAGGGCCAGGTCTGGCAGGGCCATCCTTGCGGCGAGTTCGAGCAGTTGGTGCAGGACTGGGACTACCAGAACTCCGCCGAGACGACGGTCAACGCCGCCGTCCTGGCCGGCCACTGGCCGACGCCCTGCGACCACTACGAGCCGAGCTGCGAGGGCGGCTACGACGACTTCTACGGCGGCGGCATCGAGAACTTCCCGCGCTTCCTCGAGCGCTGGCGCGACGGCAGCGACAAGGTGATCTTCCACTACACCGGCGCCCTGATCAGCCCGTTCACCAGTCAGAAGACGACGGGCACCTGGAACGGCTACTACTACGTGCCGCCGCAGCGCGACTGGTGGTTCGACGTCGACTTCCGCGACCCCGAGCTACTGCCGCCCGCCACGCCGAACGTCGGCAACATATTGCGCACCGGGATGCGGGAAGCTCTCTAGCCGGTAGGATCTCACAGAGGATACATCGCAGCTGGGACCGCCGATGGCAGGCGGGGTCCCAGCCTCGTTTCATCGGCCAGGTCGGGTGCTCGTCACGGCGGCTGATCGGACTCACCTTCCGTTCCGGCCGCCGGCTGCCCCGCCGGCGCAGCACGCGCCGCCCTCTCCAGAGCCGCCAGCGCCTCGGTCCGGAAGCCCCGCCCCCGGTACGCCTCCGCCAATCGCAGATAGAATTCGGCCTCGGCGCCCCGCAGATAGGGCGCCAGCCCCAGGGCGGAGGCCTGCAGCCGCGCGGCGTTGGCGCGCCGCGTGTTGCGATACAGGTCGAGCGGCGCCGCGTATTCGATCAGCGCGTTGTCGTCCGTGTTCAGTGGGCCGTCGCCACCGACCAGCGCCGCGAGCTCGCGCGGCCCCAAGCGGCCCCGTGCCAAGAAATCGGCCGCATCCCGGATGCCGATGCGCCTCAGGTCGGCCCGCACCGCCGGCCGCGTTAGCCGCCGCTCCAGCCGCCGGAGATCGAGATCGAGCGGACCCTTCGCGCCGACCAGCAGCAGATCGCTGTGCGCGATGGTCGAGAAGACGTAGGCCTCGGGGAAGGCAGAGTGGAAGGTGCGGAGCAGTGCCTCGAGGTTCTCGGGCGACATGCTGTAGAAGTGCAGCCACTGAGCGAAGATCCCGCCTTCCGCCAACCGCCTCCGCGCCAGCTCGAAGAACTCGAACGTGAACAGGTTCGACACCCCGGTCATCCACGGGTTCGACGGCTCCGACATGATGACGTCGAACGTGCGATCCTCGAGCAAAAGCACCGTCCGCGCGTCGGCGACCGTTAGCCGCGTCCGCGCGTCGTCCAGCGGGCTGCCGCTCACGAAGTCGAAATAGCGCGAGGCTTCCACCACAGCCGCCTCGATCTCCACCACATCCAGCGACTCGAGATCGTGCGTGAGCGCCGAGCCCGCCGTGGTACCGCTCGCCAGCCCGATCACCAGACCGTCCCTGGGCGCCGGATGCAGCAGCAGCGGGATCTGGGCGACCAAAACCTGG
>JASFTY010000392.1:0-4332 GCA_050050535.1 Gemmatimonadales bacterium
ACCCTGACGTTCGCAACCTTCCACACGCTCGCCTGGCTCTGGCGTCTCTGGCGGTCGCCAGAGGCGTGGCGCCTCGCACGCATGCACCGCAAGCCGGCGCCCGGCGAGCGGGTCTACCGGAGATTCACCACGTACGAGCGCTCGCTACACCTGGTGATGCTACTCAGTTTCTTCGTGCTGGCGATCACAGGCATGACCCTCAAGTTCTCGTACATGGGCTGGGCACAGGCGCTGGCCGGCGCCGTCGGCGGCTTCGCGACCACCGGTGTGTTGCATCGAATGGCGGCGATCGCGCTCATCACGGTGTTCCTGATCCACCTGAGCGACGTCTATCGCCGCAAGCAGGCCTCGGGCAAGAGTTGGAGGGAGTACATATTCTCCGACACGTCGCTCATCTTCAACAGGACCGACATCTCGGAATTCGTCGCCTCTATCAAGTGGTTCTTCGGGCTCGGGCCGCGTCCCCATTACGGACGCTTCACCTATTGGGAGAAGTTCGACTACTTCGCAGTCTTCTGGGGGATGTTCATCATCGGCTCCACCGGCCTACTGCTCTGGTTCCCCGAGTTCTTCACCCTGATCCTGCCGGGCTGGACCGTGAACGTGGCAACCATTCTGCACAGCGACGAGGCCTTGCTGGCAGTCGCCTTCATCTTCACGGTCCACTTCTTCAACACGCACTTCCGGCCGGACAAGTTTCCCATCGATCCGGTCATCTTCACCGGGCGCGTCACTGTCGAGGAACTGAGGCACGACAAGCCGCGAGAGTACGAGCAGCTCGTGCAGACGGGCGCGCTCGAGCGCCATCTGACGCACCAGTACCCGGAGAAGCTTCAGCGCGTCTTCAGGATCTTCGGGTTCGCGGCCTTGGCGGTGGGACTCGCGCTGATCTTCCTCATCCTCTATTCGATGCTGAGCGCCTACTTGTAGGGTGGTCGGCAGACAAGAGCGAGAGCGGGGGAACGCCGGTGCTCAGATGCCTGCGGTCCGGGCGTACGCCACCACCGCCTGTCCCAGCGCGATACCTCCATCGTTCGGCGGCACCAGGCGGTGGGTGAGCACCTCGAATCCATCATCGCTCAGGCCTTCCAGCACTCGCTGGGTCAGCAGGGCATTCTCGAAGCAACCGCCGCTCAGGACGACCCGCTTCAGCTCATGCTTCTCGCGGATCGCCACACAGACGTTACGTGTGAAGTCGGCCACCGTATTGTGGAAGGCGGCGGCGATCGTCGGGACTGGCCGGCCGGCGCGCAGCTCGCACCATAGCGCCCGCAGCGTCGCCGCGGGATCGATGATCCAGCCCTCGCCGTCGCGCAGTATGTCGTAAGGATAGACGACGTGCGCCGCGGGATCCGCCACCGCCTCGAGCTCTTTCGCCGGCTGGCCTTCGTACTGCGCCTCTGTCCTCACGCCCAGCAGCGCGGCGGCCGCATCGAACAGCCGCCCGCACGAAGAGGTTGGGGGAGTGTCGAGCCCCGTCTCGAACTGCCGGCGCAGCAGTATGCGCTCGCCGATCGGCACCCTGCCCAGGAACTCCTCGAAATCGACCTCGCAGGCCCGGCAAAGCGACCAGATGTAGCCCGTCGCCATCCGGTAAGGCTTATGGATCGCCGTCTCACCGCCGAGCATCGGGGCGTAGCGCAGGTGCGCCACTCGCTGGACCGATTTCCAGTCGGCGATCAGGACCTCACCCCCCCAGATCGCCCCATCGGAACCGTAGCCCCTGCCGTCATAGACCACACCGATCACGGGCTCGCGCACCCCGTGCTCGGCCATCGCGCTCACCACGTGCGCATGATGGTGCTGTACGACCACACGCAACGCCGACGCAGCCGGGTACTCGTGTGCCAGGCGCGTTGACAGATAGTCCGGGTGCATGTCGTGGGCGATCACGTCCGGCTTCACCTCGAGCAGCCTCTCGAACAGTTCAACCGAACGCTCGAACCGGTCCAGGTTCTCGCGGGCCTCCAAGTTCCCAATGTGGGGACTTACGACGGCCTTCGACCCCTTGACCAGGCAGAAGGCGTTTATCCGCTGGGCACCGACCGCGAGTACGTGCTGCGCTGCCGAGAACGGTAGATCCAGCACGGTCGGCGCCAAACCGCGGGCCCTGCGGATCGGCACCACCGAGTCGCCCATGACCCGGACGACGGAGTCGTCGTACCGCGCACAGATGTCACGATCGTGCAATAGGAACGCGTCGGCGACTACGCTCAACCGCTCCAACGCTTCCCGGTTGCCCATCGCCACCGGCCCCTCCTCGACCCTGCCGCTCGCCATCACGAGCGGCCCGTCCAACTGACGCAGCAGCAGGTAGTGCAGCGGCGTGCAGGGAAGCGTGAGCCCCAGCGTGCCTAGCCCGGGCGCCACCTCCTCGGCAACACCGTTGGCGGGCCGACGTCGCAACAAGACGATCGGCCGCTCGCGGCGCTCCAGCTCCGCGACCTCGCGTGGCGTCATCTCGCACAAGCGCCGCGCCCACTCCAGGTCCAGGACCATCAAGGCAAACGGTTTCCCATACCTCCGCTGTCGCGCCCGCAGTCGCGCCACCGCCTCGGCGTCTGCGGCGTCGCAGGCGAGCTGGAACCCGCCCGGCCCCTTGAGGGCAACGATCCGTCCAGTCGCCAGCAGTGCCACACACGCGTCGATCGCTTCGCCCTCCACGGCCTCCCCATTCGGCCATTGCAACCAGAGCCGCGGGCCGCAGGCCGGGCAGGCCAAGGCCTGCGCGTGGAAGCGACGGTCGCGCGGATCCTCGTACTCCGAGCGGCAAGCCTCGCACATATCGAAGCAGGCCATCGCGGTGCGGCTGCGATCGTACGGCAGATCCTCGATGATCGTGAAGCGTGGTCCGCAGTGCCCGCAGCTGCTGAAGGGATAGCGGTGGCGTCGCCCGCTGGGATCGGAGATCTCTTCCAGACAGGCGTCACAGGCGGCCGAGTCGGCTGGCAGCGCCCGCCAGCCCGCGCCGACCTGGCCCTCGACGATCTCGAACGTCGTACGGTCCGACACCGGGCGATCTTCCGAATCGATCGCGTCTATCCGTGCCAGAGGCGGTGCCTCCTCGCGCAGGTCACGTAGGAATCCGGCCAGCGCTTCCCCGCTGCCATCGACCTCGATCTCGATCTGGCCGTCCCTGCTACGCACCCAGCCGCTCAGCCCATACCGCTCGGCCAGTTGCAACACGAACGGCCGAAACCCGACCCCCTGGACGACGCCGCGTACCCTTACGCTCAGCCCCCTCAACCTTGCGAACCCTTTTTACATGCCGATGCCTGTCCTGCAAGCCATGCCGCCCAGGACTCCAACCCCTCACCCGTATAGGATGACGTCGGGAAAACGCTGAGCTCCGGATTGACCGACAGCGCATTGTCGATCGCCACCCGACTCGAGAAGTCGAGATGCGGCTCGAGGTCCAGCTTGGTGAGCACCAGCGCGGCTGCCCGCCTGAACGCCGCTGGATACTTCAGCGCCTTGTCCTCCCCCTCCGTTACGCTCAGCAGCACGACCTTCAGCGACTCACCGAGATCGAACGATGCCGGGCAAACCAAGTTGCCGACGTTCTCGATGAACAGGAGGTCGATCCGGGCAAGATCGAGAGAGGCTACGCTCTCCGCGACCTGGCGTGCACTCAGGTGGCAGCCGCCACCCGTCTCGATCGCCTGCACCGGTATCCCGTGCCGCTCCAGCCGCGCCGCGTCGTTGCGTGTCTGCACGTCGCCCGCCACTACCGCGAGACGCAACGACGGCTTCAACAGGTCTATCGTACGCTCGAGCAGCAGCGTCTTCCCCGAGCCCGGCGACGATATGATGTTGATCGAAAACACGCCGCGCCTGCCGAGACGCGCGCGGACCTCCACCGCTATCTCGTCGTTCGCGCTCAGAACATTCTCTCTTACCTCCACGCGCTCGACACCCATCGCCCTCACTCCACCTCCAGGTATCTGAGCTGAAGACCCTGCCCGCCCGTGAACCCGCGCGCCAGTCCGCCGCACCCCGGACACTCGAAAGGCGCTCGCGTCACCTCGAAGCGGCCGCCGCACTCCGGACAGATGGCCTCGCCCGGCTCGCGCACCACCTCCAACCGCACCCCGTCGAAGCGACCTGACATCACGACCTCCAGACAGAACTGCAGGCTGTCGGCATCGACACCCGAGAAGTAGCCCACCTCGACACCTACCGCCGTGACCCGGGTCTCCGGCAGCCTGGCCAGCTCCCGCTCGCAGAGCGAAACGATCTCCAGCGCGAGCGACATCTCGTGCACGGGATCTTCTCCTCCCTGCGGGCTAGGGACGGCAAGCGGCGGGCCGCCGGGCGATCAGAGGCGATCGC
>JASFTY010000393.1:0-4329 GCA_050050535.1 Gemmatimonadales bacterium
ATGGCCGAGGCCTCGTTCGGCGAGGCCCACCGCGCCATCCGCGAGTTGCTTGGGGGATAGCGGGTAGTTGAAGGTCCGCCCGAGCGCATGTGGAGGGCTGCCTAGTTCTTAGGCAGCGCTCGTGCGGAAGTCCTCCAGCTGCTGACGGTGGTGATGATAGTCGGCGATCAAATCGTCCACGGTACTCTTCACCGTCAGCGTCTCGCCGTCGTGTCGCACCCCGAAGTCGCGATCCCATGCCTCGGGGTCAACCGTCCGCAGGAAGGCCGTCAATTCCTCTGTCGATTTGGCCAGGCTCTCGAGCAGCGCCGACCGATCCGTGCCGGCGTATTCCCGAACCAGCGCAGCGTTCACGGTCGAGTAGTCGGGGCCAGGATCCACGTCGTAAAACGGCAGTTCGCCGCGCAGGATTTGCCTGGCGCCCCTTACTATGTATCGGTTCCACCCAATCAGGTGAGCCACCATGTCCCGCGCCGTCCAGTTGGTGACCTTCCTGAGAAAGAGACGCTTGTCGAGCGCCGCGACAGAACCCGCGAATGCTTCGACGCAGTGCTGGAGTTGATCCAACTGCTCTTCTTGGGTCATGGCTGGTCCTTCATTCTCGCACCCATGCCTGCAGAGTCAGAGCAGGTTGGGCGGCACATTCAGATGTAACTAGGAGTCGCTCAAGTTCAGAGCAGTGAACCGCCACTGCCTATCGGCACCGCGGCGCAGCACATGGACGTACTTCCGGGAACTACTGAAGCCGGGCACGGCTGGCTCGCGTGTGACCCTCCTGTATCTTCGAGCGCGAGCTCAGTTCTGCCGCGCCCTGGATCGCGTCTGTCGAAGTGGATGGTCAACAAAGAAAGCCCACATTTCACTCGATGCATGGACGCTGTTGCTCGTCGAACCAGCGAGCCATTTCGGCGGCGGCGTGCCGCCCGGCCAGGTATGGCCTCCTCCAATGATGGTGTACAGCACGACGGCCGCGTCGTCAGTGCAGTTCGTGTATTCTAGCCGGGTGACATCAGGAGGAACCACCGATTCGACGGGGTCCGGTGCGCACCGGTTTCTTCGAGCCCAGTTCGCCGTCCACCTCGGAATGTCAGCGAACGGGATGGGGGCCACCCACGACCGACCGCCGCGATACGGAGCGATCTGGTCGTCGGTTCCATGAAAGGCGATCATCGGCACCGCTCGCTGGTCTGTACACCAGCTCCACGGCAGGAATAGAGCAGACGCCACCATCCCCACCGCCGCGATTCGATCGGACAGCGTACAGGACAGAACGAAAGCCATGCCGCCGCCGTTGGAGAACCCGTCGGCGTAGATCCGGCTCGCGTCGATGTTGTAGTTCGCTTCTAACGTGTCGATCAACTCCGAGATGAATCGGACATCCGCCGTGAGATCCGCTCCCGGCTCCGACGCGTGCCACATCTTTGGAAACTCGGTTCCCGACGGGTAGACGACGAGAAACCCGTGGCGGTCGGCCACGTCGTTCCACCGACTCGTTTCTCGCTGAGCGGCCCCCCACATCGCCCCGCCGTGCATGCTGATCACGAGCGGCGTCGACCTGGTGCTGTCGTAGCTGCTCGGGACATAAAGCAGGTATTCCCGCTTCTGCCCGGAAGAAATGATGACGCCGCTGCTCCGGTTCCGGACGTCGAAATGCGCGGCCTCGATCACTGCCAGGACCGCTGGCAGTCCGATGAGCACGAGCACCGTGCCGATGACCGTCTTCCGGCCTTTCATGTTCGTCCCGGGAGCAGCGCCGTTCATCGATGCCGATTCCACGCTAGGGCCAGGGGCGCCGCGGAAACGCGCGCCAACGGGGTGGCCAAGATCGCGACGAGGAGGAGCAGGTAGCTCGGGATGAATGGCGTGGCGAGGAGCCACACGAGCAGGCCGTGCAGCGCCAGGACCACGACGAGCCAGGCCGCTGCGCCGGTAAGGAGCGTGCGATCGCTGACGAGCCGCGCCTCGTAGAGCCGCGTGGCGATCCACGCAGCGGCGCACAGCTTGAGGCCCGCCAAAAGGGCGAGTATCCAGGGAAGAGCGTCCAACAGCCAGAACAGCACGGCTCCGTGTTCGACGGTCCACACCGCAAGTGGCGCGAAGACGGTGAGGAACGCCAGACTCAGGAACACGCTCGACTTCACCGCCCAATCCCGGCCGCTCAAGCCGATGTACAGGCTCTGCACGAGCTGCTTCCACGTCGACGACAACAGCACCGAAAACGCCAGCAGGGCGAGCACCACGGCGCGAGGTGTCCCAACGGCCTCGATGACCCTGTGCGCCCAATCGATGACCATCGGCCCGGTTGCCGAGAGTTTCAGCGCCACCGGGACGGCAACGAGGACCAGTAGCCAGGCGGCCAGTGTGCTCCACAGCGCCATCTTGAGCTTGGCGGCGACGAGCGCCGCGCTGGTCATTGGCCGGCTCGCCGTGAAAGGCGTCACGCCGTAGCCATCGCTGCTGCCGGGATTCGCCTTACGCACCGATGCCGCCGCGAACACAGCCATGAACGGTGGTGTCAGCAGCGCGCCGAGCAGGATGACGAAGACGAGCGCCGGCGCGTCGCGGGCGGCGAACAGCAGTGCCAGCTCGAACGGCAGCAGGATGCCGACCAGCACAGGGAGCGAGCGGCCATGCTGCCGCCACTCGAGCCATGCCTGAGCCTGCGTTGGCGAATCAAAACGCTCGCGCCTCCGCCCCGGGCTCACGAGTCGCCCCAGCCGGGCCAGGGGTCCCCGCCAGTCCGGCACGTCGCCGCGGCGGGCGCGTGCCACAGCGAAGCGGGCGGCGAAGATAGCGAGCGGAAGCTGCGGCGCCAGGATGGCGAGGACTACGGGCTCACGGCCCTCGAAATAGAGGGCCAGCCAGACGACGACGTCTATCGTGACCAGCCATATGAGCGCGAGGATGACGCGCAGCCCCCTCAAACCGTACGGCATCCACATCAGCGCCTGCGTCCAGGCGAGGAGCACCGTCGCCATCAGCGCCGGCCAGACCACGGGGACGGCAAAGCCGGACGGCCATGGCCCGAACAGCCTCATGACCGCCCACATAATCGTCATGGCGGCCCCACCATAGAGCGCAGGCCATCCCGCCAACGCTGCGGACGTCACCGGAAGCGTGAACATGCGGGCAGGATAGATCGAACGTCGCGCCGCCAGGTCGCCGGAAAATCCGAAGCTGAACAGCGCGAACAGATACATGGTAGCCGACCCCGCCGGCACGACCACGACCAGTGAAAACCTCTCGGGAGTATCGACGTTGAAGGGGAGCCCCCACTCGACGACAGCGAGCTTGAACGCCGCGAGGACGACGAGGTAGCCGGCAAGTGCGGCGAATCCCCAGCGATGTCGGTGCCAGAATTCCCAGCCGATCGCGGCTGCGGGCGAGCGCATCGTCACGCGTCCGGGGGTGGCGCCGCGGACATCCCGACATGGGCGACGAAGATCTCGTCGAGGGTAAGGACGCGGTCGCCGACGCGGTGCGACTCCCTGATAGCGGCGAGCGGCGCGCTCAGGACGATCCTGCCGTGGCTGATCATTGTGACGTGGTCCGCGACCCGCTCCACTTCATCCAGTAGGTGCGACGAGAAGAGCACGGTGCGGCCTTCGTCGGCGATCGTGCGGACGATGGCGTCGAGAATGTCGCGGCGGACGACCGGGTCGAGACCGGTCGACGGTTCGTCCAGCACCAGCAACTCGGGCCGATAGGCCAGCGCGATGAGCAGCCCGACGCGCGCCTTCTCTCCCTTGGAGAGGGTCCCGATCGTCGCCGAGGCGTCCAACGCGAATGCGTGGAGCAACTCTTCCGCGTAAGCGTCGTCCCAGCCGGGATAGAACGCGCGCGTGTAGCGTATGAGCTCGTCCACGCGCATCCAGCCGGGAAGGTCGCGCTCCTCGGAGAGGTAGCCGATCCGCGACAGGACGCCCACCGGATCGGCGACCGGGTCGAGCCCGAACACCCTCACCGAACCGCTTTGCGCCCGAAGCAGGCCCAGGATGTGCCTGATGAGCGTCGTCTTGCCCGCTCCGTTTTCACCGACGAGGCCGTAGACCCCTCCGCGTGAAACGGAAAGGCTCACCGAGGCCAGAGCCGTTTTGGCACCGAAACGGCGCGTCAGCTCCGAGACGGTGACGACGGGTTCACCCACTCTAACGCGCGCCTTCGTTGACTTGCGGCTCGATGACGTAGATGTCGCCGTAGTCTCTGTCACGTGAGTAGACGACGGCACTGCCATCTGGGGCCCAGCCGCCGGAGTGAGCGTGCGAGAGGCCGTCGCCAAACGTGATTTGCTGCGGTTCACCCGCAGCACGGGGCAGCTGGCTCGGTGCG
>JASFTY010000394.1:0-4324 GCA_050050535.1 Gemmatimonadales bacterium
CCGCTACTTCGCGCTGCAGGCGATATCCCCCGCCGACGGCTGCATTCTGCGCTGGGATGACGACGCGTCACGAGTCTACTCGCCGTGCAGGTACATGGTCTACGACCTGCGTGGCAACGTTGTAGCGGGGCTTTCTACCCAGGCACTCAAACGCTTCGCCGTCTCTCTCAGAGAAGGCGTAATCTACGTTTCGGAAGGCGTAAGGTGAACGAACGAGAGAAGCAGCCGAGATTCAAATGGTTGGCCGTGTTCTGGGCCGACCTGAAGGCGAGCACGGACCCAGC
Source organism: Gemmatimonadales bacterium (assembly GCA_050050535.1). Classification (GTDB taxonomy): domain Bacteria; phylum Gemmatimonadota; class Gemmatimonadetes; order Palauibacterales; family KS3-K002. The sequence goes on from JASFTY010000394.1 coordinate 285, forward strand.
GTTGCTCGGTGTTGCGCGCTTCCTGGGGCTGCTGTACGGCCCCATCGATCGGACCTTGCCCATCGACCAAGCGGCTCGCAAGGCTCTCCGGCGACGCCTGCCGCCCTTCGTGGGCTGGTACCACGCGCTGGGCGGCATAACACATCTGCTGTTCATCGTGCTCGTCGTGACCGGTGTCCTCCTGTCGTTCTACTACCGGCCTTCGGTGCAGGAGGCCTACCCGAGCATCCAGTACATCGTCTCTCAGGTGCCACTCGGCTGGCTGGTCCGTGACCTCCACGTATGGTCGGCCAACCTCATCGTGATCGCGATAATGGCGCACATGGCGCGCGTGTTCTTCAGCGGGACTTACAAGCCGCCACGCGAGACGAACTGGCTTGCCGGTCTCCTCCTGCTGCTCGTCGTACTCGCCTTCGGCGGCACCGGCTACCTACTGCCCTGGGATCAGTGGGCTTACTGGACGACGACCGAGGTACTGGACACCATCTCGCGTGCACCCGTGCTGGGGATCGCCGCGTCGGTGCTCCAAGGAGACGTTGTGGTCTCGGGAGCAACGCTCAGTCGTTTCTTCGCTTTTCATGTCATCATTCTCCCCTGGATAGCCTTCGCCCTGCTGCTCCTCCACTTCTCGCTGCTGCGCAAGCACGGGATCGCGCCGCCTCCGCAGACAACACAGGAGACGGGCGACGGCACTCCGTTCTTTCCCAACCACATGTTAAGGGCCTTCATCGTCGGCGTACTGGTCTTGGCCATCGCGATCAGCCTCGCTTCGCTCTTCCCACGCCCGCTGGGCGACCCGGCAGACCCGTTTGAACTTCCATCCGAGTTGGTCTCCTCGTGGGTGGTGGTGGACGTGTCGCTGGCACTAATTCGCTATCTCGGGGTTTGGGGATTCACATTGTTCACCCTGCTGGGAATCGCGCTCGCGCTGCTACCGATCTTCGACCGCAAACCGGAGCGACGTCTGCGGCGCCGGCCCGTCGTACTGGCACTCGGGACCCTTTTCTTCATCGGCTTCCTCGCCGCGTGGCTGGCGGGCCGCCAGCTCGAATCGCTGCCACCGAGCACTCAGCTGCGGCAGGGCGAGATGATCGAGCGCTTCGTTCCGGAACAGCGCCCGGCGGAGGCGCCGGCAGACGAGTCGGGCGCAGCGGCCGCCGGCAACAGGGAGGGACAGCCGTGAAAGCTGGCACATCGATTCCGACCAGCGGGTTCTTCCTGGCCATAGTGACGGTTGCCGCGCCAGCACTCGCGCAGCAGCGCGACTTCGCCATCGATCCCGAGTATAGCTGCATCACCTGTCACACGGAGCATCGCAGGGCCTTCTTGCTCGGCAGCCATTCGGAGAGAGGAATCCGCTGTCACGACTGCCACGGAGGCAACCCGCGCGCCTTCGAGGTGGCGACCGCGCACGCCGGACCCGACTACATCGGGATTCCCGACAAGCTGCAGACTGTAGACCTGTGTGCCTCCTGCCACTCCGATCCGGATCAGATGCGGCAGTACGGACTGCCGGTGGGCCAATTGGCCGAGTTCCGTACCAGCCGTCACGGGCACCTACTGCTCGAAGGAGGGGACCTCAACGCGCCCACGTGCACCGACTGCCACGACGCGCATAGAATCCTGCCGCCTAACGATGCGCGCAGTAACGTCTACCCGACGAACATCGCCCGTACCTGCGAGGGTTGTCACGAAGACGAAGGGTTGATGGCCAGATACGGCCTGCGCACCGGTCAGATCGAGACCCACCGCCTCAGTACTCACGGGGTCGCCCTCTACGATAGCAACAATTTCGCGGCGCCGACCTGCGTAAGCTGCCATGGTTCACACGCGGCGTTGCCGCCGGCGGTCTCGCAGATCGCCAACGTCTGCGGGCAGTGCCACGTGCTCGTACGCCGTGCTTTCTACGCCGGCCCTCACGGTGAGGCGGCTGTGGCAGGGACCCTCCCGGGCTGTACGGCTTGCCATTCCAATCACGGGACCGAGCGGGTTCGGCCGGACATGATCGCCGCGACGTGTACCGATTGCCACGACGCCGACAGTCCCGCCGCGCTGGTCGGCGTCGAGGTCGAGGAGCAGGCCACACGCGCCACCGGAGATCTGCGCAGCTCGGAAGAGGCGATTCACGAGCTGCAGCGCGCCGGCCGCAGGGTGGCGGACGTGAAATTGCGCCACCAAACGGCCCTCACCGTCTACATGCAGATCTCGCAGGCGCAACACACCCTCGACGTCGAGACGCTCGAAGACCTGAGTAGGCAGGTCAGCTCCGTCTCAACGGACATCCGCGCCGCGGCAGAGGTCGCCGCAGAACACCGCTGGGAGCACGGACTGACTCTGATTCCGGTCTGGTTCCTGGCCCTCTCCGCCATCGTACTCGCCTGGTTCAAGTTGCGCGCCTTGAGAGAGGATGAGCCATAGAAGCATGGAACGTCTGACGGGGTTACTAGATCGCTTCTCGCGCCCCATCAAGATCGCCATACAGGTCGGGATCTTGCTGGTGATCCTGATGGCGGTCGGCACGGTGGGCTTCATCGAGTACAGCGGTCAGCCGAGTTTCTGCACGAACTGCCATCTCATGCAGCCCTACTACGACTCCTGGGCAAGTTCATCTCATAACACCGTCAAGTGCATCCAGTGTCACTACGCGCCTGGAATCAAAGCCGAGGCGATGGGCAAGCTCCAGGCCGCTAACCAGGTCGTCAAGTACGTCACCGGCGCGTACGGCATGAAGCCGTGGGCCGAGATCGAGGACGCCGCCTGCCTGCGCTCGGGCTGTCACACAGAGCACGAACTGGAAGGTGTGTTGAACTACGAGGGTGTGCGCTTCGATCACACCCACCACCTGGGAGAGCAGCGCCGCGGCAAGCGCCTGCGCTGTACGAGCTGCCACTCCCAGATCGTTCAGGGTAGCCCGCTCGAACTCGAGGGCTACGAGATCGGCGCCGCACACCTCAGGGTCACGGCCGTCACCTGTTACATCTGTCACTTCAAAGATCGGCCGGTGGGCGAGCCGATCGCGGGCTGCACGGGCTGCCACGAATCACCGCCCCGCTTTCGCTCGGCTGCCGGATTCGTTGTCGACCACCCGCAGTACGTCGAGAACTTGATCTCGTGCGTCGGCTGCCACGAGACGGTCACCAGCGGCACGGGCGAGGCGGGCCAGCGACGCTGCTTCAACTGCCACAACGAGCCCGAGCGGATCCAGCAGTTCGAGAACACGACTCTCGTACACCGCGTCCACATCGCCGAGCACAACGTCGAGTGCACGCAGTGCCACACGCCGATACTCCACCGCGTCGTTTCCCTCGCTCAGGCGTTCGAGCTCGACTGCAACTCCTGCCATCAGCGGGCCCACGACGCACAGCAGCTCATGTACTCCGGCATGGGCGGCCACGCCACCGAGAACACGCCCAGCAGCATGTACCTCGCCCGAGTCTCCTGCCAGAGCTGTCACGGTCTGCCGCTCGAGATCGACGGACACGCCCAGGTAATGGAAGCCGGCGAGGCGACCTGCATGTCGTGCCACGGGATCCGCTACGCCAATATCCTCCCGGCCTGGCAGCGTGAGGTCGAGCGACGAACGCGCGAGGTGCGAACGGTCCTACGCGCGGCCCGCAGCACGCTGGGTGGAACGCCCGTCCGGACTCGCTCCACAGCCGATAGTCTGCTCGCTCGCGCAGAAGAGAACGTGAGCTTCGTCGAGCGCGGGAAGGGCGCACACAACATCGCTTACGCCGACCAGCTCTTGCGCGCCTCTCTACAGCTCGTGCAGAGAGCAGTGGATGACGCTTCACTTCCCTACTCGGTACCGTACGTCGAGCTGGGCCCGACGCTGGGTGGCAATGTCTGTCTCCAGTGCCACCTCGACATCGGCGAACAGGTGAGCCGCTTCGCAGGCATCCGGTTCGACCACGCCCCGCATGTGCAGCGCGCCGACGTCGCTTGCACCGAATGTCATACGCCGCTCGATCAGCACGGCGGCATCACCCTAGCCGGCCGATCGAGCTGCGACAATTGCCATCACCGGGTCATCGACCCGC
>JASFTY010000395.1:0-4312 GCA_050050535.1 Gemmatimonadales bacterium
TACGGCGCCTGCCCCGACCATCGCCAGCATCGCATCGTCTTCCGGCTCCTACCGGCGCGGGAGAAGCTCGGTATGGACCTGACGGGGGCGGGCGCGCTGGTTCCGGAGCTCTCGACGGCGGCGCTGGTCGTGCATCATCCCGAGGCGAGGTATTTCTCGGTGTAGGGCCGGTAGTCGGTGCGTCGGTGAGCCGGTGCGTCGGTATCGGCCCATAGCCACGTGGGAATCGCAACTACGGACGTACCGACGCACGGACGTACCGACGCACCGACTACCGGCTACCGACTACCGCCAGCGTCTTCGTCCAGAGCCGCCTGTAAGCCAAGAGCACAGCCAGCGAATAGAGGTTGGCGAGCAGGAGCGGCCAGCCGAGCAGCGCGTGCAGCCGCGGGAGGTAGTAGACGGCGCCCAGGGCGAGCGCCGCGTGCAGGACGAGTCCGAACAGCCAGGCGGCTCGTGCCCCGTGGGTCAGCTTGGCGACGTAGACGATTAGGGTCGCGGCGACGATCTGCAGCGGTATCCCGACCTCGAATATGAGACCCGGGACGAGGAAGAACATGCCGGCGAACCCGATGGGCACCGTCAGCACCGCCCACAAGGCGAAGTGAATCTCGACCAGCGGATACGACCTATTCATTCAATCCCGAATTCCCCGATTCCCGAATTCGCGAGTTCCCATCAGTAAGGACCCTTGCGCGGCGTTCCCACGATGATGCTGTCGTGTAACGGCAGCAGCGGGAAGGTCGACGCGTAGAGACCATAACAGAGTCCGAACAGCCCCAGGAACCCCAGCGTCACCAGTAGCTCGATGACGCCCAGCGGCACACCGCCTTCCGTCCAGATCGATGGGACCACGGCGACGAAGCGTTCGACCCACAGTCCCAGCAGTATCAGCCCGGCGACCGACGCCAGGTACGCCGGGATCATCTTCACCTTCTGCCACAGCAGCAGCAGGAAAGGCAGGATGAACACGCAGGCGAAGAAGGCGATGGAGAGCGCCTGCCAGGGCGGTAGCGAGCGCGGCTCGATGAACAGCGTCTCCCTCGGCAGGTTGCCGTACCAGATGGGCAGGAACTGCGAGAACCACAGATAGGCCCAAAAGATACAGAAGGCGAAGATCAGTTTCCCCAGATCGTGCCACTGGCTCGCCGCGAAGAAGTCCAGGCCCAGATATTTCCGGAACAGCGTCGCCAGCACCGCCAGGCCGGCCAGCGCCGACAGCCAGGCGCCCACGAAGAAGTAGGCGGGATAGAGCACCGAGAGCCAGCCGGGCGTCAACGACATGATCAGGTCGACGGCCATGCCGCTCATGACGATCGCGTAGCTCAGGGCCAGGATCGGCGCCAGGCGTCCCACGATCCGGCGCGAGCGCCGCGCCTCGTCCTCCGTGCCTCTGAATCCGCGCCCCATCCAGGCCGCCAGGCCGCGACGCCAGCCGTCCAGCCGGTCGGCGGCCGCCGGCATGTCGGGTCGCAGCGTGTAGTACATGAAGACGAAGCACAGGGCGTAGAGCAGCGCCAGGAATACGGCACCGCGCAGGAACAGTCCTCCGACGTTGAACCAGGTCGCCGGCAGCGGGTGCCCGTCGGCGTTGACCGCGTTGCCGATCCAGGGGAAGAGCCGTCGGCTGCCGAGGTAGAGGATCAGGAAGAGCAGGTAGGAGGCGGGCAGGAAGGCGCCGAAGCCCTGGGCGATCCTGTGCAGCGGCTTCCCCCAGTGGCCCTTGGCCAGCTGCATCGCGGCGCCGAACAGCACGCCGGCGGCGGCGAGCCCGGAGAAGAAGAGGAAGTTCACCAGGTACGCCTGCCAGGCGCGTTGCGGTGCCAGGAAGAGCCCGATGACGAACCCGACGAGCCCCAGCGCGACGAGCGTTCCCAGCACGGCCAGCGGCCGGCGCGGTATGCTCCCCGTTATCCGGTCCAGGACCTGCTCGTCGGTGTATGCGCCTTCCGCGTGCATCCTCTTCATTCGTACCTGGGAATTCGGCGATCAATAACTACTTGATCATGGATTGCCGAGTTCCCCCTATTCGCTCCGGCTCTGCAGTTCCCTCACATAATTGACGATGTGCCACCGCTCCTGCTGCGGCATCCGCCGATAGTTCGGCATCAGCCCGCGCCCGGCCGAGATCATGCCGAAGATGTAGCCGTCGCTGCGCTCGCGCGCCCGCTCGGTGACCAGCCCGTTGATCAGACCGCGCGGGAACGGCCCCTCGATGCTGCCACCGCCGACGCCTTCCGGGCCGTGGCAGACCGAGCAGTAGATGTCGTAGCGCTCGCGGCCCAGCTCCAGCGACCGCGCTGTCGCCGGGACCGGGTTCGTGAGCTCCGCGTAGTCGTCCGGCAGACCGCCGAGCGGCGCGCCGGCGTCGACCGGCACGGTACCGGCGGGCGGCATGCGCGCCGGCTGCTCGTAGGGCTCGACGGCGGCCTGATCCCGCATGTTGCCGAACCACGAGACCTTGTCGAGGGCGTCCTCGATCTCGCTGCCGCGGCAGCCGGCCAGGCCGGCGGCGAGGGCGAGTCCGGCCAGCAGGGTCGGGGCCGCTGGGGCTCGTCTAGCGTTCAACGCGCACCTCGTCGGGACCGTAACTGCGGAGCATCTCCTCGATCGCCGCGGTTCTACCGGCGTCGCACACGACGCGCACGCCGAACCGGTCGTCGGTGTAGCCGGGCCGGTGCGCCGCGTGGAGCGTGAGCGTCGGCATCCGGTTGTGGATCAGCATGCCGATCAGCGCCGATATCCCGGCGAACAGGATCGTCATCTCGAACGCGATGACCACGTAGGCGGGTATCGAGGCCAGCGCCTTGCCGCCCACGACCAGCGGGTAGTAGTACGAGGACCAGATGGGGAGCGCGAAGCCGCCGATGCAGCCGGCCAGGCCGCCGATCAAGGCGTAGCGCCGCACCGGGCTGGCCGGCTTGCCGATCGCGTCCTCCAGCTCGGTCTCCATGATCGGCCCGAACACCGAGATGTCCTCGCACCCCTCGTCGCGCAGCGAGCGCACCGCGCCGATCACCGCGTGGATGTCGTCGTAGATCGCCGTAACCGTCTCGCGCGCCGCCATCACGCCTCTTCCTTCCTGTCGCCCGGGCTCCAGACGCCTTCGGCGATCGATTCCTTGACCTCGGTGACCGAGATGGCGGGCAGTGTCTTGGCGAACAGCATGAACCAGAACAGGAACCAGGCGAAGCTGCCGGCCGTGATCGACAGCTCGACCCACGTCGGCTTGTAAAGGCCCCAGGCGCCGGGACTGTAGTCGTGTGCCAGCGACGTCACGATGATCACGAATCGCTCGTACCACATCCCGATGTTCACGAAGACCGAGATGACGAAGATCGCCGCGATGTTGCGCCGGATCTTGCGCGAGAAACAGAGCAGCGGGATCAGTACGTTGCAGGTCATCATGATCACGAACGGTCCCATGTACTCGCCGAGCGCGCGCCAGCGGAAGCTCTCCCACTCTACCGGGTCGCCCGAGAACCATGCCATGAAGTACTCGGCGACGTAGGCGTAGCCGACGATCAGGGAAGTCAGCAGCAGCAGCTTCCCCATGTTGTCGTAGTGGTACTCGGTGATGTAGTCCTCGAGACCGAGCGCCCAGCGGAACGGCACGGACAGCGTGATGACCATCGCTATCCCCGAGAAGATCGCGCCGGCGACGAAGTAGGGCGCGAAGATCGTCGAGTGCCAGCCCGGCGTGATCGACATGGCGAAGTCCCACGAGACGACGCTGTGGACCGACAGCACCAGCGGGGCCGCGATCGCCGCCATGTAGAGGTAGGCGCGCCGGTAGTTCCGCCACTGTGTGTCCGTCCCCGCCCAACCCAGCGACAGGTAGCCGTAGATCTTCTCCTTGAAGCGGCCCCAGAGCCCGCTGGCGCCCTTCAGCTTGTCGCGGATCGTCGCCAGGTCGGGCACGAGGCCCGAGTACCAGAACAGCAGACTGATGGTGAAGTACGTGCTGATCGCGAAGAAGTCCCAGATCAGCGGCGAGCGGAAGTTCGGCCACAGCAGCCGCTGGTTCGGATAGGGCGCCAGGAAATAGAAGTACCAGACGCGCCCCAGGTGGATGAGCGGGAAGAGTCCCGCGGTCATCACGGCGAAGATCGTCATCGCCTCGGCGGCGCGGTTGATCGTCGTGCGCCAGCCGGAGCGCAGCAGGTAGAGGATGGCCGATATCAGGGTGCCCGAGTGCGCGATGCCGACCCAGAAGACGAAGTTGGTGATATAGACGCCCCACATCACCGGGTGCGTGATGCCGGCCGTCCCCATGCCGTACTTGATCTGGTAGATCCAGGCGACGCCTGCC
>JASFTY010000396.1:0-4303 GCA_050050535.1 Gemmatimonadales bacterium
GCGTAGCGCGAGACGCTGAACTCGTCGCCGCTCACCGCCAGGAAGCTCTCGGCGCCACAACCGGCGATGCTATCGGCAGCCGCCTGCAAGTCACTGCCCACCAGGCCGACGATGAGCGGTGCACCGCCCAGGTCCTTGGCCAACTCCGTTGCAGCGCCCAGTATCTCGAGCGCCGCTCTCGGCAGCGATCCGGTCGAGTCCGTGTGTGTGAGAAATAGGATCTTTTCCATCGGCCTAACTCCTCAACCACTCGACGATCTCTCGGGCGATCTCGTCCGCCGGGACGTCCCTGACGATCTTGGTGTCGCGACGCTGCTGCGGCAGTTCCACGCTGTGGAAGCTGACGGCCGCCGCGCCCAGCGCCGCCGGCTGCGCCTTCTGCAGCGCGGGCATTATCGTCCGCATGTTCTGCATCCCGACCTGCGGGTTGTTGGGCGGTTCCGGCAGCTCGCCGGTCGACCAGGCGCAGACGGCCGGCGGACCCTCACAGACGGACGCGAGGTACATGCCGCCCTCGATGCGCTCGAGCACGCGGAGCGAGCCGTCGTCCTGCACGGCGAGCTTGTCGACGGCGAGGAACTGGTCGGTGATGCCCAGTCGCTCGCCGACCATCTGCATGGTGACCCCGGCATCACGCGAAGCGGAGGAGCGGCCGCCGAACAGCAGGAGCCGGGAGCGGTCGAGCCCGTCGATCTTCTGGATGGCGCCGGCCAGCGCCGCTGCGACCTCGTAGGCGTCGGTGAAACCGCCGGCGGGTCCGTCCAGGGCCACGAGCTCGAACGGGGCCTTCTGGGCGACGTTCATCATCAGCTGCTGGAGCTTGGCTTTGGGGCCGAGGCTGACCAGCCAGACCTTGCTGTCGCTGGTGCCGCCGGCCAGATGCGCCGCCTCGTAGAGCGCATGAGCTGCCCAGGGATCGAGGACCGAGGGCAGCATCATCTCGTTCTTGAGGCCGGGGCCCGCCGGGGTCTCCACCGGCTCCAGCGTTTGGAGTGGATCCGGCACGACGCTGCCGCAGACCACGATGTGAAAGCCGGTTGTCATCTCGTACTCCGCTGTTGTTCTTAGTTCTCCGCCGAGTGCAGCCCGCCGGCACCGGCACGAAACTCGAGCACCGTACGGTCCGGGTCGTCCTCGCGCGGTTGGGTACAGCCCCAGAAGCAGGCGCCGCAGTGTATGCATTTCTCACGATCGAATTGCGGTACGCCGCCTTCGCCGGGCATGATCGCTTCGCCGGAGCAGATCTCGATGCAGAGCTTGGTCTCACACGCCTCGCAGACGCTCGGGTAGAGAAAGACCACGTGGTCCGGATAGCCGGGCGGTGCCTGCACCTTGCCACCGAGCAACAGCGCGTCCTGGTGCGAGACGAGCAGCTTGCCGTCGTAAGGGATCTCGGGCCAGCCGGCGGCCTCCATCAGCGCATCGTGCATCGACGTACCGGCGGCCGTCGCCTCTGCGCGGATCCGCTCGACGTACTCGGGCGCCAGCACGCCCTCGTAGTACCCGACGAGCGACGGCAGCCGCTCGTAAGGACGCCTGGCACGGCTGGAGACGTTGATCCTGCCCTTACTCAACCCCGAGAGTCCCATGCCGATCAGACCGGAGATGAATCCCCGCTGGAACCCATCGCGCGCCTTCTCGGCGACGCGAGCTTCCCGCTCTACCCAGCTCTGGCGCCGGCGCTTCACATACGCCGTCTCGAGATTCTCGCAGGTGAACGGCTGGTCATCCCTGAGCAGCTCGATGACACCCTCGGCGAGCTGTACGCCGGTGGTCCAGGCCTCATCGACGCCGGAGCCGGTGAGCACGTTGGTGCTGCCCGAGCCTTCGCCGACGCGGGCGTAGCCGTCGCCCACCAGCTGCGGTTCGCCGCGCCTGCCCGATTCCTGTAGCGTCTTGGCGCCCCAGGAGCGCAGCGTCCCACCCTTCAGGTACCGCCAGAGGTACGGGTGCATCATCCAGTGCTGGAGGTAGCGGTAGCTGGTGCGGACCGGGCTGTCGAACCAGGAGGGTACAAAGATCCCGAGCGACGCGACGTTGCCGGGGTAGACGTAGAGGAAGCCGAAGATCTCCGGTTCCGGGTAGCCGATGGTGTGGAAGACGGTGCCCGGCTGCAGTCGACAGCCCTTGGGCAGATCGACCACGATCTTCATCCCGACGGCCCAGTCGCGCTGGTGGTGGCCCTCCGGCATACCGAAGTGCTCGTCGAGCTTGCGGCCGACGGGGCCGACCGGCCCGTCGCCCACCACCGTCAGCGCCGCGCGCACGTCCATGCCCGGCAGGTAGGCGTCGGTCGGGTTCCCCGCGAGGTCGGTGCCCTGATCGACGAGTCGGACACCGACGACCGCATCGTTCTCGATCAGCGGTTCGCCCACCGGCATGCCGGGCCAGATCTGCAGGTTGCCGGAGGACATGAGCAGCGAGCCGACCCACTGGTTGAACTGCCCGACGGACAGCACCAGCCCATCGTCCTTCTTCATGAAACCGGGGATGTAGGGCAGCTCCACCGCCTGGTGCTTGCTCCGGCCGAACAGCTTCAGGCTCGCCAGCGCGGCATCGACCCCTTTGACGCCTCTCGGTCGCCGGCTCGCCCCGACGGGATCCTTGAGATAGACCAACTTCTCGTGGGTGACACGGTGCGCGTTGGGGATCTCACCAGGCTCGAGGTCGGGAAACGATGCGCGGATGCCCCGCCCCCGGGTCACGACGCCCGAGACGCCGAAGCCGATGTCATCGGCGCGCTCGTAGCAGACGACCTGCAGCGGCATCCCGGGCATCGCCTTGCTCATCAGGAAGGGCTGCGTCTCGGGATCCTGCATCGCCCGCGACAGCGTCGTCAGGAAGCCGCCCGTCGCCGGACCGAAGCCGACGCAGACGATATCGACTTCCATGCTCTGGCGCTCGACGCCCGCCATCTCACTCATCGGCCGATCCTCAAAGCGGGTAGTCGAGCGCTTCGGGGATCGTGACCTGGGTCAACGCCAGAGCGGCGTTGTCCTTGGCCATGCGCGAGCCGGTAAGGCAACCGTCGAGCTTGTTGCGCCGCAGCATGAAGGGCTCGTAGCCATCGAAGCGGACGCAGGGGCCGCGCTTGGCCGGCGGCGAGCCCTCCTCGTCGAGCACATCGACGATGCAAGAGCAGAGTCCCGGCATCACGTTCTCCAGCACCGTCAACTCGTTTTCGCCGTAGACGCGCTCGCCGTCGGTCGTCCAGGCGGGGTGGCGGCTGTAGCCGAACACGAGGCTCGAGCAGATGCGTGCGACCTCGCCGCCGCCCGCCGCCGCCTGCACATGGCAGAGGTCGGTGAAGAAGGCGGCGAAGCCGGCCAGTGCCTCGGCCAGGCTCGCGTTCTCGGCCCCTCTCTCCTCGAGCTCGATCACGTCCATGATCTGGTAGCGCGAGGCGAGCAGCCAGCAGAGCGCGTCCGCCATCGGGAAGGTCACGCCCTGACGGTGACCCTTGTAGAGCGGCGCGCCGTCGGCGTCCTTCGCCTCGAGCAGGTGACGTAGCGTCCAGAGCCAGAGGTCCATGGCCGAGGCGAGCGTGCAGGCACCGGAGCCCGGCCGCAGGCCGGCGACATGGCGCAGCTGTCTGATCCACTCCTCGAACTGGGCGAGGAAGATCTCGTTCGTCATGGTGACGCTGAGCTGGCGGCGCTGCACGGCTTCCGGACCCTCGTAGGTCGCCTCGAGCTGTGCGTCCATCCACTTCATCGGTAGGAAGCCCGGGCAGTCCTCGGTGATCCCGTAGCCGCCCATGAGGCTCACCGCCTCGCGCATCATGTTCGCACCGTGACCGGTATTCCACAGCTTGCCGGCGGGGCACAGCACGTCGGCGAGGGCGTTCTTGACCAGGTACTGGACGAGCTCGTTCGCATCGAGCTCTTGGAAGCGTGCTGGATCGCGCTCGCCTTCGGGCTGCGCGGCGAGCCGTACGTACTCGACCGCCGCTTCGGACCACTTCGCCAGGGCGCGAATCGCCCTGCGGCCCTCAGGGATATCGTGAGTTCTGTATATCTCGCCGCGACGGTGATCCAACGGGTCCAGCTCGTCGAACAGGCGCGCCGCCGCGAAGCCGAGCGACGCGCTGGCCTCACCGGTCGCCCAGATGTCGACCAGGCGGTGCAGCGCGTCCTCCTTTTGCTGTAGCCCCAGCTGGTGTCGCGGCGAGCCCGGATGGTCCGACGCGCCGCCTCGGAAGCGACCGCGATGGTAGCGAATGACCGGCTCGACGGCCGACAGCAGCTTCGCCGTCGTCATCAGGCCGACCGTGACCCGCGTGCGGCGGAAGACGGAATCGATG
>JASFTY010000397.1:0-4295 GCA_050050535.1 Gemmatimonadales bacterium
GAGTAGGGAAATCTGCTGATCCCATTTGTTGACCCTCTCCGGGGCTCCGGATAGATTCCACCCGCTTCCGGGGGCGTAGCTCAGCTGGCTAGAGCGCCACGTTGACATCGTGGAGGTCACAGGTTCGAGTCCTGTCGCCCCCATTCTCGGTAGGCAGTGAGCGGTGGGCGGTGGGCGGTGGACCTCCGATGTGTCCTGCGATCAACGTCGGGTCACCGAGGACCACAGACGACCTCATCACCGCCTACTGCTTACTGCCTACCGTCCACCGGTCACGGGGCCGTAGCTCAGTTGGGAGAGCGCCTGAATCGCACTCAGGAGGTCAGGGGTTCAAGTCCCCTCGGCTCCACTTTCCGCCGAAATATTGCCTGTCAGCCGGCGCGGTGACGCCGCCGGCGATTTGCTCATCTCGAGCCGGGAGGTGACTAGCCGTGAAGTACGTCATGACATTAGTCGTCGGTGGGGTCATCGGTGCGATCGTCGGTGCGCTGTGGATCGGTCCCGAGCGCGTCGAAGCCGGCGGCCTGTCCGACGAGGACGTGGCGGCCGTTCGGGCGACGCTCGAGTCCCTCGTGCAAACGACGCTGGCCGAAGACTGGGCGGCGTGGGAGAGCAACTGGACCGAAGACGCGGTGACGATGTACGCGCACGGTCCCGCCACCGAGGGTCGAGCGGCGGTTCGTGAGTCGTGGCAGAGCGCGAACATCACGGAGTTCGCGGTGACGCCGACCGTGATCGACGGCCGCGATGGGCTGGCCTACGTGCGCGGTGCATACTCGCTCACCGTCGACACGGAGGCCATGCCCGAGCCGATCACCGACAGAGGCAAGTTCCTCCTGATCCTGGAGGAGCAAGCTGACGGCTCGTGGGCCATCGCGATCGACGCGGCGAGCTCCGACCTGCCACTGCCGGAGTAGAGCGCGTAGCAGCGAGCTGCCGCCTGACTGTCACGCGGTTACTGCTTGGAACGTGGGACACCTCTCCGCAGGCAGCGCAGCTGATCGCCGGGCGCCAGCACCAGCATGACGTCGCCGTACTCGAAGGCGTAGTCGGGGTCGGGCGCCGTATCGAGGACCGCGTCGCCGGTGCCGGTGGTCCGCTTGATCATCAGCACGCTGGCCCCGAAGTCCTGGCGGATGTTGAGCTGGCGGATCGTCCTGCCGATGAACGGGCCCGGCGCGGGGATCTCGGCGATCACCGTGTCGTGGGCCGCCGGCAGCGACTCGACCCCGCCCTCCTGGCCGACCGCCGAGACCATGCTGCCGGCCATGTCGCGCTTGAATATCTCGGTGTTGTAGCGCGCGATGACGTCCTCCGGCCAGATGACGCCCGCCAGCCGCCCGTCCTCCAGCACCGGCACCTCGCCGCGATAGGCGACCAGCAGCCGCATGACGTCGGCCAGCGAGTCGGTAGGCGCGACCTTCGGGAACTCGGCTTCGACCATCAGGTCCTCGGCGATGATCAGCTCCTCCATCGCTCTGGGGTCTTCCAGGACCGGGCGTATCCCGTCGGCGTTGATGACGCCCAGCAGGCCGCCGTCCTCGCCGGTGACGAAGAGGGTGCTTCCGGGGTGGTCGATCAGCGTGGTGATCAGGGACAGGAGATGGTCGTCCGGCGCCACGGTGACGGGGTCGCTACGCATGACCTCACGCGCCTGGACGTGCTGCAACACGTTCACCGCGCGACCACGGTGGACGTCGACGCCGCGGCGTAGCAGCTTCATCGTGTAGATCGAGGCGCGCTGTAGCCGGGTTGCTAGTAGCGTGGCGATGATACAGCTGATCATCAGCGGCAGGATGATCTTATAGTCGCCCGTCATCTCGAAGATGATGAGGATCGCGGTGATCGGGCCGTGGGTGGCCGCAGCGACGACGGCGCCCATGCCGACCAGCGCGTAGGCGCCGGTCCCCGCCGCCGACGTCGGCCACCAGAGATGTACCACCGTCCCAACCGCTCCGCCCAGCATGGCGCCGATGAACAGCGAGGGTGCGAAGATGCCGCCGGAGCCGCCGGAGCCGATGGTCACCGAGACGGCGACGATCTTCACCAGGACCAGGATCAGCATGAACTGCCACAGCAGGCTTCCGTGCAGCGCGTCGGTGATTGCCTCGTAGCCGACACCGAAGATGTGGGGTGCCTGGATGCCGATCAGGCCGATGATCGCGCCGCCCGCCATCGCTTTGGCGGGTATGGGTCCGGGCAACTTGTCGAAGGCATCTTCGGTGGCGTAAAGGCTGCGGATGAAGGCGAGCGCCACCAAGCCGGCGAGGATGCCGAGCCCGGCGTAGGCGAAGAGCTCGGTCCAGTGCACGAGGCTGTATTCCGGGACCTCGAAGGCGGGGAAGTTCCCCAGGAAGTGACGGCTGACGACGGTGGCCGCCACCGACGAGATGACGATCGGCGAGAACTGGGCGACACCGAAGTCGCCGAGGATGATCTCGAGCGCGAAGAGCGCGCCGGCCACCGGCGCGTTGAACGTCGCGGCGATCCCGGCTGCCGCCCCGCAGCCGACCAGGGTCCGCTGCCGGCGCTGGTCGATCTTCAGCCACTGTCCGAAGGTCGAGCCGAGAGCCGAGCCGATCTGGACGATCGGTCCCTCGCGGCCCACCGAGCCGCCGGTCCCGATCGAGATCCCCGAGGCGAACATCTTGGCAAGCACGACGCGCGGCCGGATGCGGCCACCGCGCAGCGCCACCGCTTCCATCACCTCCGGTACGCCGTGTCCCTTCGCCTCCCGCGCGAACCAGTAGATGATGAGTCCGCAGAGCGCCCCGCCGGCCGCCGGCGCCGCGATCTTCCACCAGAACGGCAGAGCCGCCAGGTGACCGAGCGTGACCGGGCCCTCGTGCCAGGCGATCCGGTTTACCGCCTCGATCAGTAGCCGGAAGGCGACGGCGCCCAGGCCGCCCAGCACCCCGACCAACGTCGCGACCAGCACCATATAGAGGCGCTCGGTCTGACGCAGCTCGTCGTGCAGGTTCCTCAGCTGTCTGATCGCCGAAGTGATCATGCCTTGCGGAGTTGGGTGATCGCGTGCCGGCAGCAGGGGCGTAGGGTACCCTGAGAATAGTCGCGGCGCGACCGGGCCGAAAGAACCTCGGCCCGCGGCCGGCTCGTCGCGGGAAACTTCTGGCGGCCCGGCTGCGTTCTACCGCCATGGTGAGCTGTGGGAGACAGCTCCCGAGACCCCAACCATCACAGGAGGTACCATGTACCGGAACTCCGCTGTTTCCGTACTGGTCGCTCTCGTCCTCGTGCTCCTCCCGGCTGCCGTGTCGGCGCAGCCCATGGGTTACGCGGACAAAGAGGCCAAGATCGAGAGCGCGCTCAGCGCCGCGCCCGCTGCGATCGCGGAGGGCGCCGCCGTCGTCGACTGGGACAACACCGTGCTGCGTGAGGGCACCAACGGCTGGACCTGCATGCCGGACCCGCCGCATATGCCCGGCATCGCGCCGATGTGCCTGGACGAGCAGTGGGTGAAGTGGGCCATCGCGTGGTCGAGCCATGAGACACCGGAGATCACTCGGGTCGGCACGGCGTACATGCTCGCGGGCGGCGTCGACGCCAGCAACACCGATCCGTACGCGACCGAGCCAGCGCCCGGCGATGACTGGGTGCGTAGCGGGCCGCACGTCATGATCATCGTGCCGGATCCGGCAACCCTCGAGGGCCTGCCCACCGACCCGAACAGCGGTGGCCCCTACGTCATGTGGAAGGGTACGCCGTACGCCCACATCATGATGCCGGTGGCCGGAGACATGCACCGCCGCTAGAACCGGTAGACATCGTGAGCCCCGGGCGCCCTGGCCGGCGCCCGGGGACCGCGATGCCGGCCCGGCCGCTAAGGAACGCCGGACCCCCGACAGGGGTAGTCCTTCGTAGCCGGCGCAGGCCCAAAGGGCCTCGCGCGTATGGGCTTCCAGAGAAGTAGAGCGTCTTCCCCCGCATACGACCAGCCGGCCGCCGTGGCCGCGCGGCCGGGCCAGCGGACCGCTGCCCAACCTGCCCGCAGCAGGGCCGGGGCGCGGACAGGCTGGTAACATGGCCGTCTCGCCAGGGCCACGGAGAGCCTGTCGATGACGGGCTCGAACGAGTCGCGGAGGATATCCGGTGCCACGTCCGTCGAGCGATGTTGTGGATACCCCTCGCCTTGACGATCCCGACAGCCACCCCTCTAAGAGCCGGGAGAAGCCCGCGATGGAGTCCGCCGGCCGGGGCGACGGACGCGCGTCCGTCCTGATTGTCGACGACGAGCAGGCCCTCACTACCGTACTTGCCAAGGTGCTCGGTGCCGA
>JASFTY010000398.1:0-4289 GCA_050050535.1 Gemmatimonadales bacterium
GATGCCGAGACCCGGGTTCGCCCAATGGCGGGCAAAGCGATGGCGTAGACCATCGCCACCACCACCAGGGCGATCATGATCTCGAGCAGCGTGAAGCCCGCTCGCGGGGCCCGGCCGCGCGACGCCGGCGGCGCCGGCGGCGTTTTTCGTAAGGCCACTAACAAAATATTGACGCAGCCCGTGTCTGGGCGGGGGATGGATGCGACTGCGGCCTTGAATTCTAGTTGCAATCCTCGTGCCGTAGTCAGGCGGGCCGCCGTTGAATATAACTTGTTGTGGTTATTGAGGATAAGGAGGCCATCCCGCGGCGGGTCGGCGGTGGGGGTGGGGAGCGCCGGTCAAGCTGACCACGTTATTGCAGACTGCAAGACCGACGGTTGGGGAGGAGGGGATGAGGCGGGGAAACCTGGGGCGGTTCGAGGCTCGTAGTGTTGGGGGGGCAGGGGCGGCGTGGCGCGTGGAGCTAGCGCGGCTGTAGATTGGTGCGTTCCCGGAGACGGCGGATGCGTACCATACCTGGCTGTTCACAAGACAGAGGGGGTTTGAGAGAATGGCGGGATTCACGGAACGGATGGTCGGAGCGGCCACGCTGAACATCGCGACGTATGAGGAGGTGGAGCACGATCAGACGGCGACGGGTCAGGCGGCGGGTGTCGTCGCCCTGGTGGCGATCGCTGGTGCGATCGGCTCGTACGGGATGGGTGGCCTAGTCGGGTCGATAGGCCAGCTGGTCTCGGCGTTCATCGGCTGGGTCGTGTGGTCGGCGGTGACGTTGCTGATCGGCACGAAGGTGTTCGGCGGCACGGCGGACATGGGTGAGATGTTGCGGACGCTGGGTTTCGCGCAGTCGGTGGGTGTGGTGAAGATTCTGGGCATAATACCGTTGCTGGGGTGGATCGCGGGGCTGGCGGCGGGTCTCTGGATGCTCGTCTGCGGTGTGGTGGCAGTTCGCCAGGCGCTGGACTTCACGACGGGCAAGGCGATCGGGACGGTGATCCTGGGCTGGCTGGCGATGATGGCGCTTGCCGTGCTGGTGGGTGGCGTGTTCGGCGCGTTTAGTTAAGGGGTCTGAAGTAGTAGGCGGGCAGTCGGACACTCGACAGCCCACAGCGGTCGGCTGTGGGCTGTCGAGTGGAGAGTTCGCCGCGCTCCCGTCCTCGGCTAGTAGACCTCTCGGAAGGAAGCGCGGAGCACGTAGCCGACGTTGGGTGTCGCCGGCGGCAGCATGGCCGGGTTGAAGAGGTCGGAGTCGAAGCTCCAGTCGCGCTGCGGCGCCCTGTAGGTCGAGACCTGCAAGCCGGGGTAGTATCCCCAAGGTGTGGCGATCTGGGGGTACCAGAAGGTGATGAAGGAGCCGATCATGCGGTGCAGGCACTGGCCGCCGCAGTGCGACCAACTGTTCCGCCAGTCCTCGAGCATCTGGACGGTGACCCCGGGTGTATGGTCCGGCGGTATGGGTGTGCACCAGGGCTCGGGATCTTCGTGGTAGCAGCCGAGGTAGCCTTCGCCCTCGCCGGTGATGATGGAGAAGTACTGCTCTGTATGATCGGCGTCGGGGAGCCAGTAGTCGCCGTCGACCCAGGCGCCTGATAGGACGGTCAGGCGGTCGCCGAAGACGGAGGCCGGCTGTTTGTTGATGTTGTTGTAGTCTCCCATCATGTAGAGCGGGTACTCGCTGCCGATGGTCAGCGGCCCGGGCAACCGGGCGCCGTTCCCGATGCGGAGGACCGGGAAGTAGCCGTTGCCCCTGGGGTCGGTGGTCCCGGTGTGCTGTGGGGTCGCGTCGGGGACGATCTCGACGTAGACGACGCTGGTCGCGTCGCCGGGGCCGGCGACGATCCAGTTGCGTAGCTCGCCGATGTCGACGTCCGCCACGTCGACCCACTGCTGCTCGTGCTGGTCGTAGAAGGCATCCCACTTGAAGGGGAAGATCGCGCACTTGGTGATGTCGTCGGGCACGACGCCGCCCTGGGGCCGTCCTACGGTGATCGTAGGTAGCTTGGCGGCGAGCGGCAGCGGGCTACCGCCGCAGACATCGATCTTGTCACGGGGGTCGGTAAGGTCGATGGTCACGTACATGTCGGCCTGCCAGGCGAACTTCGAGGCTCGCTCGCCCTGCGAGTCGCCGGCGTCGCGAGGCCGAATCAACTCGATCGGCTCGACCCCGGGTGGGAACGGCGGCATGAGGGTGTCGACACCCATGGCGCCGGTCTGCAGGTGGCCGGCCACCCGCGTCTCGCTCTTCCACCTGAACTGTTCGGGGTCGGGCGTGTCCTCGCTGTCCCAGTCGACCTCGACGTCGTTGCCGAACTCATCCTCCATATAGAAGTGGATGTTCCACTTGTCGACGTGCTGGGTACGGCCGTCGCGGATGAACCGACCCGGCGTGGTAAGCACGTCGTGGAAGTGGGTGTCGCTGGTGGCCATGAAGACGTCGCCGTTGACATGCATGCGGCCGTAGGTGTCGGCGCGGGAGCCGGTGTAGGCTTCCATGGCGCCGTGGCCGAAGCCGGCGAACTGGAAGAGCGGGATCGCGTGGGCCCGCGCGCCGAGGACGACGCCGCTGTGGGCGCCGCTGAGGTCGGTGGCTTCCGAGGTCACGATGATATCCTGGGTGATGGCGTAGAGCCCGGCGAAGGGGCCGTCGGATATCCAGGTCGTGTCCCAGGTGCCGTCCTTGACCACGTCGTAGACGTCGAAGTCGAAACCTTCGAGGTGTGGTGGGGCGATGGCGGCCAGCTCGTCATCGGAGAGGAAGCCGTCCTGCAACGCCAGCTCGACCTGGGCCAGTGCGTGCTCGGCGCCGGCCTCGGCGGCGTAGAAGGCGCGGGTGCTACCGTAGTCGGCGGCGGTCGTCCGGGTATAGCTCATCGCTGCGGTCACTGCGGCGGCGACGATGGCCGCGATGAGCGTGACGACCAGCAGGGTGGCGACCAGCGCGATCCCACGGCGGTCGGCGGTCAGCCGGCGAGTGCGGGGGCGGCTCGAGTTCGTCGCATTTCCTGTGCTCACCTTGTACATCTTCAGCCTCCATCGCGACTGCAACGAGATCAAAAGATCTCGCGGAACGACGCGCGGAACACGCTGCCCACGCTGGGGGTGCCGGGTGGCAGGTTCTCCGGGTCGAGTAGATCGGTGTCGAATACGTAGTCACGGTCCGGTCCGTCGTAGTAGTTGGCGCCCGGCAGGTAGAAGTAGGCGGAGGCGTAGACCGGAAGCCACATCGAGACGAACGAGCCGCGCCAGGTGTGCAGGCAGGTGCCACCGCAGTGCGAGCTGTTGGACCAGTCCTCCAGCATGCGGGTCTGGTTGGCCGCCTTCTCGCTATCCTGGACGCAGTCCGGGTCTTCGTGGTAGCAGCCGACGTAGCCTTCGCCGGTGCCGATGATCAGCGAGTAGTTCTGCGTTGTGGTGGTGGCGTCGGGGCGCTGCCACCGCTCGGTGGTGTTGTTCTGATTGGCCCAGTCGTCATCGTCCCAGGCGGCGGAGAGCACGGTGTAGGTGTCGCCGAAGACCGCTGCCGGCTGCTTGTCGATGATGTTGTAGTCGCCCTTGAGATAGAGCGGCCGCTCGCTGCCGACGGTCAGCGGTCCGGGCAACTGCGATGCGCTGTGGATCCTCAGCACCGGCCAGGCGCCGCCGCCGTTCCCCTCGTGAGGGTTCGTGTCGCCGGGGTTCGGCATGTGGCCGGTGGGCATGACGAAGTCGACGTAGATGATTTGCGTGCTGTTGGTGCCGGCGGGATTGATCGCCCAGGCTCGAAGCTCGCTCATGTCGAGATCGAGGACGTCGACCCAGCGCTCCTCGTGGTTCTCGTAGAATGCCTCGAAGGTGAACTCGAAGATCCGGCACATGGTGGTCTGGTCGAGCGCGGCGCCGCCGAAGGGTCGTTCCACCGTGACTGTGGGATACATGATCGTTTCCGCACCGCCGCAGACATCTTCTTTGCTCACTATGTTGTCCAGGTCGACCACGACGTACATGTCGGCCTGCCAGGCGAACTTCGTCACTCGCTCGACTTCGGTGTCGCTCGCCTCGCGGGGCCGGATCAACTCGCGGGGCGGTACGCCATCGGGTAGTGGCAGCCTCAGGCTGTCGACGCCGAATGCGTTGGTCTTCAGCCGCGAGTCGAACTTCATCTCACTCTTCGCCTTGAATTGCTCGGGGTCCGGCGTGTCCTCGCTGTCGAAGTCGAGCTTGTTCAGCGTGCCGGATGCGTCAGCGATCCAGATGTTGGCGCGCCAGGTATCGCGATGCTCGATCTTCCGGTCGCGCCGGACCTCGTTGGG
>JASFTY010000399.1:0-4286 GCA_050050535.1 Gemmatimonadales bacterium
GCGGCGTGCTCCACGTGTTCCAAGCGAAGGCGGTACTGTTCGCCACCGGCGGCTGGGGCCGCATGTTCAAGATCACCTCGAACGCCGTTAGCCTGACCGGTGACGCGGCAGCGCTGGTCTGGCGGCGCGGCCTGCCGCTGGAGGACATGGAGTTCTTTCAGGTCCACCCGACCGGAATCTACAAGCTCGGCATCCTGATCACCGAGGGGGTGCGTGGTGAAGGTGGAGTCCTCAGGAACAGCGACGGCGAGCGGTTCATGGAGGTCTACGCGCCGACGATGAAGGATCTGGCCTCGCGCGACGTCGTCTCGCGGGCGATCTACCTGGAGATCAAGGCGGGGCGGGGGATCGAAGGCAAAGGGTACGTCAACCTGGATGCGACGCACTTGGGTCGCGAGCTGATCGACGAGAAGCTGCCCGATATCGCCGACTTCTGCCGTACCTACATCGGTATCGATCCGGCCATCGACCCCATGCCAGTACAGCCGACGGCCCACTATGCGATGGGTGGTCTGCCCACGGATAGCGACGGCCGTCTGGTGGCCGACGCCGCCGGCGCGATCGTGGAAGGTGGCTACGCGGCGGGCGAGTGCGCGTGTGTCTCGGTTCACGGTGCCAACCGCCTGGGCACCAACTCGCTTCTCGATCTGATCGTATTCGGCCGCCGCGCCGGCCTGCACATGGCCGCCTTCGCAGCCGGCTCCGATTACAGCCCTCTGCCGGATGATCCTACGGGACCGGCGATCGAGGCGCTCCAGCGCATCCGGGGCGGCCGGGGCGATCGTGCCGCCGCGATCCGCGATGAACTGCAGGCGACAATGACGGAACATGTCTCGGTGTTCCGCGAGGACGCCGGGCTCGCCGAGGCGATCGCCAAGATCGAGGAGCTGCGACAGCGGTTCCGGGACGTCAAGATCGACGACAAGAGCGAGCGCTACAACCTGGACCTGCTGGAGGCATTCGAGCTCGGGTGCCTGCTCGACTGTGCTTACTCCACCGCAACGGCCGCCAGGAATCGCACAGAAAGCCGCGGCGCGCACTACCGGGAGGACTTTCAGCAGCGAAACGACGGGGAATGGCTGAAACACACCTTCCAGGTACTTCGCGACGCTGACAAGGTCGAGTTCAGCTACAGACCCGTGACGGTTACGCGGTTCGAGCCCAAGGAACGAGTCTACTAAGGGACGCCATGCGAGTCCGCTTCGAAATCAAACGGTACGATCCGGAGAAGGACGAAGCGCCGTACTTCCAGACCTACGAGGTCGAGCTGGAAGAGAACGACCGCGTATTGGATGGCCTCAACGAGATCCGCTGGCGACAGGACGGGACGCTCGCCTTCCGACGATCCTGTGAGCACGGGATCTGTGGCTCCGACGCCATGCGTATCAATGGCCGCAATAGGCTCGCCTGTAAGACGCTGGTCCGTGATGTGGGCAGGCGCGTTCGGGTCGAGCCGATCCTCGGCTTCCCTGTCGTCAAGGACCTCGTCATCGATCAGCGACGCTTCTTTCAGGACTACCGCAGCGTCCTACCGTTTCTCGTCAATGACGAGCCACCACCGCCTCGCGAACGCCTGCAGAGCCCAGACGACCGGCAGCGCTTCGACGACACGACCAAGTGCATCCTCTGCGCCGCATGCACTACTTCGTGCCCGTCCGCATGGGGCCACGAGTCGTTCGTCGGCCCTGCGACCATCGTTCAGGCCCACCGGTTCATCTTCGATACCCGGGACCGCGCCACCGCCGAGAGGCTGGCCCGCTTGAACGGACGCAGCGGCGTCTGGGCGTGCCGCACCATCTACAATTGCACCATCGCCTGCCCGCGCGAGATTCAGGTCACCCGGGCGATCGCCGAGGTGAAGCGCGCGGCTCTGCTGGGCCACCGCTGAGGCAGCTTGTGCGCTGGGCGGTGTAAGTGTTTATTCGCCGGTACAGTAGACCTAGCAAGCTAAGAGACGGTCGAACAGGTGCCGAGCGCCGCGACGGGGGTCACGGGCGTGAGCTATTTCACCTTTCTCGTACAGTGGTATAACTGGCCTTATCTGGCCGGACTCCTGGTGGTCGCCGCATCGCTGGTCCGACCGGCTGTGCTGGGTGCGCTGGGAGTCCGACTGGGTGGCTGGCTGGGACTGAAGCGGGCGCCCGGGTTCGCGGTGCTGCGTGCGTTTACGGTGACGCTGACGGTGGTGGGGCTGACGGTGAACGGAGCGCTGCACGACTACTGGCCTGCGGCTCAGGAGCGGGGATTCATTCCGGGGCTGGTCATCACGGTCGTGTTGGCGCTGCTGGTGACGCGGCTGGTGGGGCGGGTGTCCGAGGAGCATTTCCCGGAGTTCAAGGCGGTGAGTTGGGGTGAGAGCGGTCTAAGTGGCAGAGAGGGCCGGGTGGTGAGCCGGATGGTGAGCGCCGATTACCGAGCGGGTCGGGCTCACGTGATGGATGAGGACGGGACGCTTCATACCGTTATGTGCAAGACGGGCGGGCGCGAGATTCCCCTCGGTGCGTTGGTGGTGCTCGGCGAATACGATGACGAAGACGGCCGGTACATCGTCGAGCCGGTGGGCGAAGGGGCGCGTGCGGCGGCGGCGCGCGGGGAGGGGGCCGATGAGTAGGAGCGGGGCGTTGTGGCGGAGTCTGCTGTGCTCGTGGTTGACGGTGGCTGCAACGGCGACCTCGGGCTGCTCGGTCGACGAGGGTCGGCTGGGCCTCGGCGCCGTCACGTCTGAGGCTTTCGATGCGCACCTGCGGTTCCTGGCCGGTGACATACTGGAAGGGCGCGCGCCCGGGAGCCGGGGTGCGGAGCTGGCCGCCCTCTACATCGCGACGCAGTTCGAGCTGGCCGGACTGCAGCCGCTCGTCGGGGATAGCAGCTTTCTGCAGCCGGTCCCACTGACGGCAGCGACCTCAGAGCCGAGCCTGGCGTTCCGGGCGCGCGGCGGCGCCTCGTTCGAGGCGGCGTACGGCCCCGATTTCGTCGCCTGGTCGGCGAGACCGCTGGAACCGACCGAGATCGAGACGGAGCTGGTATTCGTCGGGTACGGGATCTCCGCGTCGGAAGCGGGTTGGGACGATTACAAGGAGGCCGATGTCAGCGGGAAGATCCTGCTGATGCTGCTCAACGATCCCGGCCCCGGAGCGCCGCACCGCTTCCGCGGGGACACGCTCACCTACTACGGAACTCCGAACTACAAGTACGAGGAGGCGGCGCGACGTGGCGCCGTCGGCGCCATCCTGATCCACACCCGCGACTTGGCAGGCCATGGCTGGGACCATGTCGAGAGCGTCCGCAGGCGTGAGCAGTTGCGGTGGGAGCGGCCGCAGGGTGTGCCGCGGCCCGAGCTCCAGGGAATGATGAGCCGTCGCGCCTCGCAGACCATCGTGTCGATGGCGGGGCTCGACTTCGCGACGATGCTCGAGTCGGCCGACTCGGAGAATTTCCGCCCCATCCCAACCGGTCTGACCGTGTCGGCGCGCGTCACGAGCCAGGTTAGGCCGCTCGTCGGCACCAACGTGGCTGGACTGTTGCCTGGTGGTGACCCGGAGTTGGCCCGCGAAGTCGTAGTGTTCACGTCACACTTCGACAATCTCGGCATCGGTCCGCCGGTCGAATCGGACTCGATATACAACGGAGCGTATGACAACGCCTCGGGCACCGCGATGCTCGTTCTGCTAGCCGAGGCGTTCGGCCGCCTTCCCGAGCGGCCGGCCCGTTCCATCCTTTTTCTGGCCGTCACGGCCGAGCAGCCGGATCTGCTGGGCTCCAGCTATTACGTCGAGAACCCGCTCGTACCACTCCGGCTGACCGTCGCCAATATCAACCTGGATGGGGTCAATCTGTGGGGGCCCACGCACGACATCGTGGCGATAGCGGGCAGAGCCTCGAGCTTGCACGAGGTCGTCGTCGATGCGGCGGCGGCCGAGGACCTGCGGTTGGAAGGGGACCAGGCGCCTGAACAGGGCCATATATACGGGTCGGGCCAGTTCAGCTTCATTAGGGCCGGCGTGCCAGCCGTCTACATCGGGCACGGGCTGGACTTCATCGGGCAGCTGCCGGGCTGGGGTGGTCGGATGATGAGCGAGTATCGCGAGGATCACTATTGCCGGCCGAGCGACGAGTACCGGCCCGGGGCAGACCTGCGGGGCGCCGTGCAGCAAGGGCGGGTCGCGTTTCGCGTGGGGCTCGCGGTGGCGAACGCCCGGGAACGGCCGAGTTGGAGGGAGGAATCGGGAGGTATGAACTGAATCGGGAATTCGGGGAATTCCGGAATCCGGGGCCGCACGAATACT
>JASFTY010000400.1:0-4284 GCA_050050535.1 Gemmatimonadales bacterium
ACGCTCATCACGACACGTGCCGAGTCGAAGGTCTGAACTTCCGAGTTGCCCGTATCGACTTCGGCGAAGCGGATAAGGCCGCGGCTGGTACCGACCGTCGCACCGCCCACGACCTGGACGTAGCCCGTGAAACTGGCACGCGCGAAGCCACCGAACGCCGTGTCCGTCCACTCGCTCAACACGCTCATGTCGAGCAGCGTCTCGAGTGTCGAAGACGTCGGCCCGGGCGCCACATCGGGATCCGGGTTGACGATCTCGTCCCGGTCGCAGGCGCCGAGAGCGAGCACCGCCAGCACCAAGGCGACGGGGGAGAAACCGGTCCTCACTCGGCGTCCCCCTTCCCCGCCTCTGCCTCGGGCAGCGGCCGGTTCGCCAGGCTGACGTAGCGGATCCGCAGATCGGAGAGTGCCGCCTGCAGGAGCTGTCCCTCCTGATCGGTGAGGTTCCCCTTCGTCTTCTGCTCCAGCAAGGCCAGCGTATCGATCAGCTGCCGGGCGCCCGCCAGGCCATCGGTGACTCGCTTGCGGAGCTCCTCGGTCGACGGCCTCTCGCTCGCGCCCTCGGTCTTCGCTTCCGCCGCCGCCGGGTCCAGCGACATCTCCACCTGGCTGAGCACGGCGATCGCCGAAGCCGCCAGCCCTGCGACGAGACTGTTGAAATCGACCTTACCCTGCGTTTCCTCGGTCATATCTCTTCTCTACCCCAGACTACCAGTTTGGTGCGTCGCCGCCGTAGCGACGCGGCAGGCGACGCGAGAGGCCCGTAAGGATCTCGTAGGTGATCGTGCCACAACGATCCGCGACCGCCTGCAGGCTGGTCAGCGCATCGAGCGGCCCACCGATGACCGTGCATACCGAGCCGGCCACCACACCGTCGAGGCCGGTGACATCCACGACGATGACGTCCATGCAGACACGGCCGATGATCGGCGCCCGCTGGTCACCGAAGCTGACGAAACCCTTGTTCGACAGCGCACGCGGCACACCGTCGGCGTAGCCGATGGCGAGTGTCGCCCAGCGCGAAGGGCGCTCGGCTGCATAGGTCGCTCCGTAGCTCGCCGTCCAACCCTCCGGCACATCCCGCACCGCCGTCACCCGGGCACGCACGGTGATCACCGGTCGCGGCAGTATCGCTTCGTTGCCCCCCGTCCCGCCGTAAAGGAAGAGCCCAGGGCGCAGTAGGTCCGCCGCATACTCCGGCCAGCGCGTCGCCGACACGCTCGCCGCCAGATGGTGCACACCACCCGCACCCGCGGGGAACGCCCGGACACACCGCTGGAAGCGCTCCCACTGCTCCCGCGACGGCGTCTCATCCTCTTCGTCGGCCGAGTGGAAGTGGGCGAAGGTACCCTCCCACTCGAGATCGTCCTCGCACGCCTCCAAGACGCTGGGCAGCCACTCGGCACTTGCGGCGTGGTGAAAGCCGCAACGGCCGATACCCGTATCGATCTCCAGGTGGAAGGGCAGACGCCGCTCGATCCGCCGGGCGCAGGCCCGGTAGCGCTCCAGCGCCGCGAGGTCGCCGATACCCGGGGTCAGCGACGCTTCAGCGGCCAGATCCAGTTCTTCCGGCGTGCTGAACAGGAGGACCACCCGGCGGTCGATCCCCCGCTCGCGCAACTCCAACCCCTCCGCCAGGGCAGCCACGCCGTAGCCCCAAGGCTCACGGGGTTCCAGCGCGCGGACCACCGGGCAGACGCCGACCCCGTAGGCGTCCGCCTTGACCACCGGCAGCATGCCGACCCGTGGCTTGGCCCTTTGCTGCAGGCTGTCGTAGTTTGCGAGAAGCGCACGCAGGTCCACATCGACCCAGGCACGCACGCTGGACAAGTCCTGTGTACCCATCGATTAGGTTTCGGCCGTCAGTATATCCGGCCGCCATCACGGATGCAAGAAATGCCTGACAATACGCAACTTCCGCCGGGCGATACCTCTCCGTCGCCCGGCGTCCTCGACCGGGCCCTCGACCTCGTCCGCTTCCTCCGTGCCGGCTGCCCGTGGGACGCCGCCCAGACGCCGGTATCACTCACTCCCTACCTGCTGGAAGAATCAGTGGAGCTGGCCGAGGACATCATCGAGGGCGCGTCCGACGAGAAGCTGCGCAGCGAGATCGGTGACCTGCTGCTCAACGTCGCCTTCCAGATCGTGCTGGCCGAGGAGCGCGGTGCCTTCAGCGCCGAGGACGTGCTAACCACCCTCGAAGCCAAGATGCGACGCCGCCACCCACACCTCTACGGCGACGCCGAAGAACGCCCCGATTGGGAGGCGGAGAAGGCGAACGAACGGAGCGACGACGATATCTTCGCCGGGCTAGCGAGCCGTCTCGATCCACTCTCGCGCGCTCAGCGCCTGCAAGACCGAGCGGCCGGCGTCGGCTTCGACTGGGAGCACGCCAAAGACGCGTTCCAAAAGGTCCACGAAGAAGTCGAGGAGGTGGCCGCCCACCTCGAAAGCGGTGAACGCGAGCCGCTGGAGCAGGAAATCGGCGACCTCCTATTCGCCTGCGTCAACGTCGCACGGCTCTCCCACCTGCACGCCGGTACGGCGCTGCGGTTGGCCAACGCGAAGTTCGAGCGGCGCTTCACCCGGATGGCGGAAGTGGCGCGGCAGCGTGGGCTGGTGCTCGGTGAAGCCACGCTGGAGGAGCTGGACGCGATCTGGGACCAGGTGAAGAAGGTTGATCGGTAGTCCGTGACCAGTGATCAGTGATCGGTGATCGGTGATCAGTGACCCGGGCTCGGAGCCCACTGATTACTGATCACTGACTACTGATTACTCCCGATCCCCCTACGGATACAGCCGATTCAACGTCCTCGGAAACGCGATACATTCCCTTATGTGCGCGACACCGCAGATCCAGGCGACGGTGCGCTCCAGGCCCAACCCGAACCCGCTGTGCGGGTACGTACCGTAGCGGCGCAGGTCCAGATACCAACCATACGCCTCTTCCGGCAGGCCCTCTTCGCGGATTCGCGCCACCAGCCTGTCGTAGTCGTCCTCACGCTGGCTGCCACCGATGAGCTCGCCGTAGCCCTCGGGCGCGATCAGGTCGTCGCACAGCACGGTCCGCGGATCGTCCGGGTTCTCCTTCATGTAGAAGGCTTTGGCCCGCTTGGGATAGTTATAGACGAAGACGGGCCGATCGTAATCCCGTGCGACCAGTGTCTCGTCCTCGGCGCCCAGATCGTCACCCCACTGGATCGACGAGCCTTGCGCCTGGACCTTCTCGACCGCCTCGCTATACGAGAGGCGCGGGAACGGCGAGTGAACCGACTCCAGCCTGGACAGGTCGCGCTCGAGCTCTTTCTCCAGCAGGTCGCGACATCTCTCCACCGCCCGCCCCACGATGTAGCAGACCAGCTCTTCCTGGATGCGCATGTTGCATTCGCTGTCGCACCAGGCGATCTCCGGCTCCAGCATCCAGAACTCGGTGAGGTGACGGCGCGTCTTCGACTTCTCCGCCCGAAACGTCGGACCGAAGCAGTAGACCCGACCCAGCGCCGCCGCCGTCGCCTCGTTGTAGAGCTGGCCCGTCTGAGCGAGGTAGGCGGTGCCGAGGTCGAAGTATTCCGTCTCGAACAGAGTGCCCGCCGATTCGCCGATCGACCCGGTGAGGATGGGCGTGTCGACGTTCACGAAGCCCTGCTCGTACAGGAAGTCGCGTATCGCCTTCACCACCTCGTCCCGCACACGCATGACCGCCACCTGCCTGGGCGTCCGCAGCCACAGGTGGCGGTGCTCGAGCAGAAAGTCTACACCGTGCTCCTTGAGCTGGATCGGGTAGTCTTCCGCCGACGGCCCGATCACGTCGACCTGGGTCAGCGATAGCTCGTAGCCGCCGGGCGCTCGCTCGTCCTCCCGCACTGCGCCGCCGACTTCCACGCTCGCCTCGTAGTCGAGACCCTCGAACCGCGCCCACACCTCAGGAGACACCTCGCCCGCACTCATCACGCACTGCACGACCCCCGTGCCGTCGCGCACGATCAGGAAGGCGACCTTGCCGCTCGAGCGCAGGTTGTGAACCCAGCCCTGTACCACGACATCTTCGCCGACGTGATCGGCCAGTTCCCTGATATAGACGTGTCTCATCATCGTTTATCCGCCCCGGGTTCGGGCGCGCAAGTTAGACCGGGCCCTGCAGACTGTCAATTTGCTCGGAGTTGGTGAACTGGCGAAGTCCCGAATTGCGCCGGGAATCGGCACCTGCGACCCACCGCGCCCCCTCACAGCCTACATCGTATGATGCCGTTATCATGTTGCATAGCAACGGATTACAGGAGCTCGT
>JASFTY010000401.1:0-4268 GCA_050050535.1 Gemmatimonadales bacterium
ACGATGATATCTACCGCCATCGCCAGTTCGAACCCGCCGCCGAGACAACGGCCCTGGACGGCAGCCACGACGGGAAGCGGGAACGCATCGATTGCGGCGATCGTATCGACGAACTCGGGAATCATCTCCTCGTACGTCGGCGGCAGATGCTCGCCTACGTCGGCGCCTGCAGAGAAGTGCTTTCCCTCGGCCGAGACCAGTAGAACGCGAAGCGACGGTTCGGCCGCTAGGCGTGACAACTCCTGCCGTACACCGGCCAGCAACTCCCGGGTGAGGATGTTGAGCGGTGGCTGGCTCAGCACGAGTCGCCCGAGGCCGTCCTCGATCGATGTCTGAATCGCCATGGGACTACATTGCCTCTCTTTGCAAGTGCTCCACTCTCATGATCGGTTACACCTTCGACCACGTCGTCCCCGGCTGTTCCAAGCTGTAGTAGACCTTGATGTCCTCCAGCTCCTCGAAGATCTGCGGGACGACCTGAACCTGCATGCCGATCTCGATCTCCTCTTCCGCCAGGCTGTCGCCGAACCAGGCCAGCAGCTTGCCACCCTCTTCCAGATCGACAACTCCAACGATATACGGCGCTACATCCTCGAACCCGGTGGGTGCGGCGACGATCTTGGTGAACGTGTCCACCGTCCCCTTACCGCTCAGCTCGACGAACTCGAAGTCAGCGCTCATGCACGAATGGCAGTCGGCGCGCGGCGGAAACGAGGTGGCGCCGCAGCTCTTACAGCGGGACCCCATCAGGTGGCCGTCCTTCAGATGCCGGGCGAAGTCGTCGACCTTGGTGTACGGCGTGTAGTTGACCTTGCCAAACCACTTGAACATTTGCTCAATCCCTCTTCAGGATCTGTACGAAGCAGTATTGCCCGATCCCGCCGACGTTGTGGGTGAGGCCGACGTCGGCATCCGGAACCTGCCGTTCACCGGCTTCGCCGCGAAGCTGTTTGACGATCTCGTACGTCATGGAAGCGCCCGTGGCGCCGATCGGATGGCCCTTCGCCTTCAGGCCGCCGTCGACGTTCACCGCGACTTTTCCGCCGATGTAGGTCTGGCGGTCGGCGACGAACGGCCCGCCCTCGCCCTTCTTGCAGAAACCGAGGTCCTCGTAAGCCATGATCTCGGCGATCGTGAAGCAGTCGTGCACATCCGCCACCTTCACGTCCGCGGGCCCCACACCGGCCATCGCGTAGGCCTCGGCTGCAGCCCGTTCGGCGCTGGGCAGACCCACCAGGCTCGGCCGTCTGAGGACCGACATGCTGGCCGTGGCGCACGCCATACCGTCCAGCCAGATCGGCACTTTCGAGATCTCCCGGGCCCGAGCCTCGCTGGCCAGGATGGCGCAGGCAGCGCCATCGGCGTTGGCGCAACAGTCGAAGACCTGGAACGGGCTCGCCACGTCGTCGGAGGCGGCGGCTTTCTCCTTGGTGATCTCTTTTCTGAAGAGGGCGAAGGGGTTCATCGCGCCGTAGTGGTGGTTCTTGACGGCCACGTCGAGCAACTGGTCACGGGTCGTCCCGAACTCGTGCATGTGACGCTTGGCGAACATGGCGTAGTAGCCGGGGAACGTGGTGCCGAAGCCCGACTCCCACTGCACCTCGCCGACCCTGCCCATGAGCGCCAAGATCTCGGGCGTCGACAGTTCGGTCATCTTCTGGCAACCGATCACGGCGACGACGTCGTGCGCCCCCGACTTGATGGCCATCCACGCCGTCCGCATGGCGGCGCTACTCGATGCGCAGGCCACTTCCGTCAGCCAGGTCGGCTTCGGCACGAGGCCGAGATACTCCTGTATCACGCCAGCCAGCGATCGCTGCTTGTGATACTCGGGTACCGAACCGATCACCGAAGCGTCCACCGCATCGCGGTCGATGCCGGCGTCTTGCAGGGCCGTCCTGAAGGCCTCGAAGGCCAGTTCCTGAACGGTGGCGTCGCTGCGACGCCCGAAGACACCGTGTCCGACGCCAACGATTCCGACTCTAGTCATAGCACCGCCTACATGTACTGACCGCCGTCGATCTTGATCACTTCACCGGTGATATGGCGCGCCCTATCGGAGCAGAGGAACGCCACCAGGTCAGCGCACTCCTCCGGTGTGGCGAACCGACCGAGCGCGGTTTCGTCCATGGCCTTGGTGAGGAATTCAGGGGGGATTCCCCGAGCCATCTCGGTCATTACCATGCCGGGCGCGACCACGTTCACGTTCACGTTGAACTTACCCAGTTCGCGGGCCAACGACTTGCTCATGGCGATCTCTCCGCCCTTCGAGGCGGAGTAGTTGACCTGTGCGAATTTGCCCCTCAGGCCGTTGATGGACGAGATGTTGACGATTTTGCCGCTCTTCTGGTCCTTGAAGACGATGGCGGCGGCCTTGTTGTAGTTGAAGTAGCCTTTGAGGTTGACGTTGATCACGGTGTCAAACTGCTCCTCCGTCATCTTCCAGATCACACCGTCCCAGTTGATGCCCGCGTTGCAGACCATGATGTCCAACCGCCCGAACTCCCTGATGACGGTGGCCACCATGTTCTGGGCATCGGCGTAGCTGGAGACGTCTGCTTTGATCGCCAGCCCGCGCCGGCCCAGCGTTTCGACCTGGCTCACCACCTCTCTGGCCTCGGCATCGTGACGCCGGTAGTTGATCGCAACGTCGCAACCTTCGCGCGCCAGCCCCAGGGCGATCGCCGAGCCTATGCCGATGCTGCCCCCGGTGACGATGGCGCTCTTGCCTTCCAAGCCTAGATCCATGACTTCGTCCTTCCTCGGGCCGGCCAGTCAGCCTTCCTGCTGATACTGCGGCGAAATAGCTCTGATCAGCTCGTCATCCCAGGGGTGACCCTCGGCCAGCATCTGTCTCAGCTTGATGAAGTCCACCTCGCGCTTGCCCTTCGGGCCCTCGTTGAAGGCCCGGAAGCCCGCCTTCGCCTCCGTCATCATGTTGAGGGCCAGCCACTCGCGATTCGTCACATTCGTATTGTCCCAGTGCCACTGCTTGTGCTTGCGCAGACCATTCACGGTCTTCGATACGCAGTCCGGCATCAGCATTAGGATCTTCGTGCACAGGGTTTCCACCGCCTCGTCCAACTTGGCGAAATCGATCTCGGCTTTCGCCATGACTTCCTTGGCCGCCCCACGCTCGGCGCCACTCTTGAACTCGCCGTACACGATATTGCCGAACTCGTCGACGAAGCGGTCGGTGACCACCATCGGGTTCGGGATCCACTCTCCATCGAGCTTCATTACCGGGACGACTTGATTTATCAGGCCGATGAAGTGGGCCCTGTGGGCGCTCCACATCTCGCACAGCACGCCGCTCTCCATGGCCCTGGAGAAGCCGACGTAGAGCGGCAGGAAGTCGGTGGAGCCGCCGTCGGGCGCCGACCCGTGTTTGGGACCGGCCTGGCCGAAGCGCGCCGTGTCGGCGGCGATGGTGAAATCGCAGGCCATGCCGATCTCCTGGCCGCCGGCGAGCCGCATCCCGTTGACACGGTTGATGACCGGCTTGTCACAGCGGAGGATCGAGTCGATCATGTCATTGAACAAGCGCATGTACTGCTTGTACTCCTGGGGGTTACCGGCGTAGTACTCGGCGTATTCCTTCGTATTACCGCCGGTACAGAAGGCCTTGTCGCCGACCGCTGTGAAGACGACGGCGACGACGCTGCGGTCCATGCTGGCCTGCCGGAATGCCAGGATCACCTCCTTGACCGCCCCGGTCGTGTAGCTGTTGAGCTGGCTCGGGTTATCGAGCGCGATCCAGGCATTGAACAGCCCTTCCACCGGCGCACCCGCCGGGTCGCGCGCCGGGCGCAGCTCGTACTTGATCTCCTTGAACTCCAATCCATCGAGGAGTGTGTGGCTCTTCAACATTGTGCGGCCCTCCTTACGACGCCCAGTCTGGAATCAAGATTGCTCGCCTGTCGATCTTGTGGTCGGCGACCTGCTGAATCAGATCAGGCCCCTCGCTCATCGGATAGGTCTGGATGAAAGGCTTCAAGGTGATCTTGTCCTCGATCACCAGCTTCAGCGCCTCCGGGTAGAGCTCCGTCTTGCAGCCCCAGGTGCCCTGAACCGTAGCGTCGAACGCCATGAGGTTGCTCAGCCGGACCTCGCGCTTGGCCAGCGTGAAACCCACGACCAGTAGCGTGGACGCGTACGTGAGCAGACCGAAGGCCGTGTCCTGACCGCCCGGCTGACCGGAGCACTCGAAGATCTTCCAGCTGTGGTTGGGGCAGCCCCACTCCTTCGCCTGCCCCCCGATCTGCTTC
>JASFTY010000402.1:0-4265 GCA_050050535.1 Gemmatimonadales bacterium
GGCGTCGGCACGAGCGCCATGGTCGAAAAAGAGTGGACCAGGTTGTTCGTCGCCTCGGTGACCGCTTCGTCCCCGAAGTCGTACACGGTTCGGAAAGAGCCTCGACAGGTTCCGGGCGCGACGAGCGAGCGTGCGCGATCGGTGTCGGTCAGACGGTGGATATACGAAGCACCGGTGCGGTCGCAGGCGCCGGCGTCCCAGCCGAACAGGTCGCCCAACAGCCGCCGGAGCCTGTAGAGCCCCTGTACGATGGCGATCCCTTCGGGCGCAATCTCTTCATCCAGAGCGGCACGCACGTCCTGCACTGTGCGGCCGTCGCCACCGCCGTGCAGCTGAAAGACCCACACATCTTGGAGGGGCACGTCCTCGAGCAGGGCGTGCGCTCTCAGGTCGAGCGCCAGGAACGCTTCGGGTGATGCGCGACCGTGGCCGGCCACCAGCGTTGCCCACAGGGCGGCTGCGTTTAGGACGGTCGCGAGTACGGCGAAGACTGCGCCCTTAACGAACGCTTTTGGCTCGCCGGCGACGCTAAGAACGCCCGCCAGTGCGAAGGCTGGCACTGCGGGCAGCAGCCACAGGGAGACCGTAGGCTTACCGATGATCGCGGCACCCAGCAGTGCACCGCTGACGATCCACGGCAATCGGGCGGCCCAGGACGTACGTGGCGACCGCGTTAGGAAGATGCTCACGGCGCCGAGCGCTGCCACGGCGGCGGCTTCAGCTAGGAGTATTCGGTCGGCTGCGAGCGCGCGGCCGGCTAGCCAGTGTAGCGCGGCGACCACGATGACGATCGCCGCGCCGAGAGAGGCGGCCAGGGGCGGCGCGCTGTCGCGCCATCCGGCTCGTACGAGCTCGGTACTCATGCACAATAGAGTAGCGCGTAGCGCCGGTGACGTCAGCAACTATCAGGCGAAATGGATCGATGGCGCTGTGAGCTGGACGCCGGCGCTCGCCAAGGGGATCAACGCCCTCCGCACATCCCCCATGACGTAGCGGGCTGATACCGGGTTTCGGGTAACGCCTCGGGATCGCGGGAAATTCTGAAACAGTCCGGCACTCGTCGTCGTAGAGTGTTGCGGCTAAAGCTTGCACCGATGGAGGCCGCGATGTTGTCGCTAATCCGTGATCTCAGGCTGAGCGGTCGTGCACTGGCGAGGCGGCCGGGCTCGGCTGCCGCGGGCGTCGTTGCGCTGGGCATGGGGATCGGTCTGTGCACGATGATGTTCAGCATCATCTATGGAGTCTACTTCCGCGGCCTCGATGTCCCGGAGTCCGATCGCCTACTCATCGTCTACCAGACGGATCCGGTACGCGGCTACGCCGAGCTATGGGTACACCAGCACGATTTCTACGACTGGCGCGAAACACAACGGTCGTTCGAGGGGTTGGCGGGCTACTACTTCGGCACCGTCAATCTGAGCGGAACGGAGGGGCCGGAGCGCTTCAGCGGCGGGTTCGTGAGCGCCAACGCCTTCGACCTTCTGCGCGTTCGACCGGTTGTCGGTCGCTCGTTCCTGCTCGGGGATGACGCGCCCGGCGCCCCGCTGACCGTCCTGCTGGGATACCGAGTCTGGCAGGACCGCTACGGTTCCGACCCCGGCGTTCTCGGCAAGAACGTGAAGGTCAACGGTGAGCCGGGGACGATCATCGGGGTGATGCCGGCAGGTTTCCGGTTTCCACACGACCAGGATCTGTGGGTGCCGCTGCGTGATGAGAGGTCGGAGCACCTGGAGCGGGATGCGGGGCCGTCCTTCCGTGTGTTCGGCCGCCTGCGGCCCAGTGTGGAGCGCGAGTCGGCGCAGCGCGAGTTCGACCTGATAGCGGGGCGCCTGGCAGCTGAACATCCCGACACGAATGAGGGGATCGGCGTTCGGTTCATGACCTTCGTGGAGGCGAACACCAGCCCGTTCATGGCCGTCGGTTTCGGGACCATGCTGCTGGCGACGGTCCTGGTGCTGCTCATCGCCTGCTCGAACGTCGCTAACCTGTTGCTGGCGCGGGCGGCGCTACGGACCAGGGAGAGCGCCGTGCGGGCGGCAATCGGAGCCAGTCGGTTCCACGCTGTGGTCCCGTTCTTCTCCGAGGCGGTGTTGCTGTCGGCGATTGGGGCGGTCCTCGGTGTGGGTCTGGCCTATCTGAGCGTGGATCTGTTTCGGGGCGCGACGGCCGACGTCAGCTGGCCCTACTACATGGAGGTGAAAGTAGACCTTCCGATTCTGGGGTTCGTCGTGCTCCTCGGAGCGCTGGCCGGCCTCGTCTCCGGGGTGGTGCCGGCGGTGCGGGTGCTGCGGACGGATGTGAGCACCGTGCTCAAGGATGAAGCGCGAGGTAGCTCGAGCCTCGAGCTGGGTAAGCTGAGCCGGGCGCTGGTCGTCACCGAGGTGGCGCTGTCGCTGGCACTTCTGGTGGCGGCGGGCCTGATGGGGAAGAGCATAGCTCGGCTGGGGGATCGCGGCTTCAACTTCGCCGGAGACGACGTGCTCACCGGGCGGATCCAGCTTCTGGGACGCGAGTACGACGCCGAGCAGGCGCGCAGCCGGTTCCACGATGACTTGCTGGCGCGTCTCGAGGCCATCCCCGGCGTCGAGTCGGCCGCTCTGGGGAGCGAGTTGCCGGGCCGCGGGTCGACGTTGAGGCGGTTCGCGGTAGAGGGAGCGAGCTACGCCGACTACCGGGACTATCCGGTGGCGCGGCGCGCGGCGGTGACGGCCCGTTTCTTCGAGACACTCGATGCCGGGCTGTTGCGGGGTAGAAGCTTCGAGGCACGAGACGACGCGCAGGCGCCCGCTGTTGCCATCGTCAATCAACGTTTTGCCGACGCCTTCTTTCCCGGAGAGGACCCCATCGGCCGACGCATCAGGGAGGTGACGAGGGCCGGTGCGGGCGAGTGGAAGACGGTAATCGGGCTGGCCCCCAACCTGAAGATCGAGGGATTCTACCCCGGCCAGGATTCTGCCGGCTACTACGTCCCGCTGGCGCAGCACAGCGTGTCGTACGTCGGCATGGCCGTGGAAGCGAGTGGCGGAGACGCGGCGGCCTTGGCGGCGGACCTGCGCCTAGCCGTCGAGTCCGTCGACCCGGAGATACCCGTATACGAGCTGCGCACACTGGACGAGGTGATCGTTCGTCAGACGTGGGCCTACCGGGTGTTCGGCGTGCTCTTCGTCGTCTTCGGTTTCGCAGCCCTCTTCCTGGCGTCGGTCGGCCTCTACGGTGTGCTCGCCTTCGCGGTCTACCGGCGCACACAGGAGTTCGGTGTGCGGATGGCGCTGGGGGCCCGCGCCGCTGACGTCATCGGGCTCGTGGTTCGTCAAGGTGCGAC
Organism: Gemmatimonadales bacterium; assembly: GCA_050050535.1. Taxonomy (GTDB): domain Bacteria; phylum Gemmatimonadota; class Gemmatimonadetes; order Palauibacterales; family KS3-K002. The sequence continues at coordinate 3,323 of JASFTY010000402.1, forward strand.
CCAACTCGCGATCGGCCTGGCGCTCGGCCTCGGGCTGTCGCTGGGGCTGTCGCGCGCCATGTCGATCTTCACGTTCCAGGTCAGTCCGACCGATCCGGCGGTCTTCGGGTTCAGCTTGCTGTTCGTCGTGAGCGTCGCTGCGCTGGCGGGCCTCGTCCCGACCCTGCGCGCGACGAGAGTGGATCCGACGGTGGCGCTCAGGTACGAGTAGCATCGAGGTCAGTTCGCAGCCGTTCGCGTAGTCAGCGACCCCAAGAGATCGACAGCCCAACGGTCGAAGATGTCTCTATCCGGCGGCAGCGACCGCCCGTCAAGGGTGTGGTTGTCTATCCAGACAATGATGAACAGTCTCCTGTCGCTATTCCGAGCGTCGAGGACCAGCACGGCAGCGCGCCCTCTTGGCTCGAAGCCGACCGGAGGATTCTCGGGCTCGACCTGGATGACGCTTCCCAGCACCTTGAGAACGCGCCACTTGGGCGCGTCCAGCATCTCAGATGCCTCGGGGGTGAATGACTCGACCCTCTCGAGCCCCCGCATTAGATCCACGACAGCCCGAAACGCCTGCACGTTCCCCACCATCGCGGAACTGTCCACGGCCTCGGTCGTCGGGCTTGCTCCCCAGATGAAACCGAGCCTCACTTCGCGATCCTTGGGCCAGGCGAGTACCGAGCCGATAGTGTCATTGCGCACGCCGCGGTACGACGGGTGCGGCACAGCGAAGGGGCTCTCGAACGCGTACCAGCGAAGCGGGTGAGAAAAAGCCAGCCGGAAGCGGGGGTTCTCGTATCGCGCGACGAGGCCAGGCACCGGCGCGGTCGGCGCGCCGCTATGACATGCCAGCGTCTTGGTGGTGGCGTCTATCTGCGCCTGCAATTCCGACTCCGGCGTTCGGTACCGGGTGTTGTAGTTCATGTCAGCGATGAACTGCCGGCCGCTCTCCGGG
>JASFTY010000403.1:0-4262 GCA_050050535.1 Gemmatimonadales bacterium
ACAAAACAGATCGACGCGGTGGTGGTCAACGGGAACCTGTACACCCGTGAGGACCTGGATCGCATCCTCGATTATGTGCAAGGACAAGCGAATAGTCTTGCCATCTCGTCCAGGCTACTGTGGGGGCTTGTCAGGAGTGATTTCTTTTGAGCGGCGACGCCTGTCAGCGCCAATCCTGCGAAGCTAACGCTCGCTCCCATCGACGTGCGGCTCGATGACGTAGATGTCGCCGTAGTCTCTGTCACGCGAGTACACGACGGCACTACCATCCGGCGCAAACCCTCCGGAGTGAGCGTGCGAAAGGCCGTCGCCAAAGGTGATCTGCTGCGGTTCACCCGCAGCACGGGGCAGCTGGCTCGGTTCGGTGGGCGGGCTGAGGCGTAGCATGTACAGTTCCATGGTGAAGTGGCTCACCGCTTCGAAGAAGCTGAGCGCGCTGCCGTCCGGGGATACCGCGACCTCGGCGATAGCCCCCGCCCGCAACAGCACATCCTCGCCAGTCCCCAAGTGTGCTGCGCGCAACTCCACGAGCCCCGACCCGTCGGGGGCTCTGCGAGTGTACACGACCCGCTGACCGTCCCGATACCAGCCAAAGCTGAGCACGCCGCGGACCGTCGAAGCACGCCGGTTGGTGCCGTCCGGGTCAATCAGCCAGATCGCGTTGCCCTCCTCCGTCGCCAGGTACCCGATCACGCTGCCATCGGGCGACCAGCGTGGACCCCCTCCTCCTTTAGCCGTGTGACCCTCCCAGGGAAGCGGATGGTCGGTCAGCTGGCGGACGGCGCCGGTCTCCGTCTGCACGACCCATAGCGTGACCGGCCCATCCCTATTCGACATGAACACGATCTCTTCGCCGTCCGGGGACCAATCCGACAGGCGGTCCGCGGCCGGATGGTCGGTGAGCTGTCGGTGCTGCTTTGTGGTCCGGTCGAGCAGCCACAGCTCCCAGTTACCCGAGCGAGTAGAGCAATAAACGACTTGGTTGCCGTCGGGTGAGATTCGGGGCCCGAAGTTACCTCCGGTGAACGAGGTGAGCCGCTCGGGCTCCTCGTCAGGTGCGTCCACCCGAACCCAGTAGAGGTCGATCTGGTGATTCCAGTTCGCGTAGGCTATCGCGCCGTTCTGTGCAACCACAGGCGCCGCGTCATTTCCGACTCCCCTGGTCAATTGCCGTACTTCTCGCGTGCGTATGTCGATCTCCCAGAGATTCATGGCGCCGCTCCGAGCAGATGAGAAAGCAAGGCGCCGGTTGTCCGGAAACCACGCTGGTCCGCCGCCGCGTTCTACCAGGAGCGTGGGCTCACCGCCTTCGGAGGGGAGCAGCCACACGGACCCACTTCCTTTTTCGTCGCGGGTGAACGCGATCCACTCTCCGTCAAACGACCACGACCCATCCAAATCGTCGATGCCGGGGGGCGGAGACGTGAGCTGCGTTTGCTCGCCGGTCGACAGATCGACCTTCCAAAGCGCGATCTCGCCAGTCTCGTGCAGCCTCGAGAACAGCAGCTCCCGGCCGTCGGGCGACCAGGGATTGGCCCCCAGTGCGCCAGACCAGGCTCCCATCCGCTCGAGGAAGGGGATGCGGGTCTCGGCCACCTTGCGCTCGGCCCCTCCCGTCGGCGGAATCCAGTAGACGTTCGTCCCGGCTCCTCGATCGGAAACAAAGGCGATCTTGGAGCCATCGGGCGACCATCTGGGATTGATCTCGTCGGCCGGACTGTAGTCGGTGAGGATGTGGGGATCGCCGCCTCGCGTCGGCAACGTGGCAATGTCTGCATCGCCGCGCACGATGTGAGTGTAGGCGATCATGCTGCCGTCGGGCGACCAACCGGGCCAAGACTCCCAGCCGACGAAGCTCGTCAGTTGCCTGATCCTGGTAGCGGCCTCCTCGCCACCAGATGAGTCTCCGCGCCCCAACAGCACCCATGTGATGACGAGCGCCGCTGCGCCGGCCGGGACGGCATAGGCGAGCCGGCGCCGCCACCTCGATTCGCCTGGGGCCGGAACCGGTGCCTCTCCCACGGGCGCCACCGCCGTCTCGGAGGCGGTCAGCGCTTCGGCAAATCCTGTAGCGTTCCGGAACCGATCTGCCGGCAGTCTCGCCAACGCTCTGCTGACGACCTCCTCGACCGCCCCCGGTACCGTGTCGCGGACCACCCTGAGGCTTGGGGGCCGTTCCACCGTCTTTCGGGACAGGATCGCCTGGGCGCTGGTGCCGGTAAACGGGGCGTCACCCGCCAACATCTCAAAGAGCACGCAGCCCAGAGCGTAGATGTCCGCTCGCTCGTCCACTTCTTCGCCGAGTCCCTGCTCGGGACTCATGTAGGCCGGTGTGCCGACGTACACGCCCGTCTCGGTCAACCGCGCGCCCCCGGCGACCGTTACCGCCCGGGCGATGCCGAAGTCCGCAACGACTGCGTGGCCCGCTGTGAGCAGGATGTTCTCCGGCTTGATGTCGCGGTGCACCACTCCCAGGCCGTGCGCGAAGCTCAACGCGCCGGCGACCTCGCGAGTGATCCGCACGGCGTCTTCCAGCGGCAGCTGCCGTTCCCGATCGAGCCGCTCCCGCAGCGTCTCGCCCTCTACATAAGGCATCACGTAGAACAGCAAGCCATCCGCCTCACCCGAGTCGTGGAGCGGCAGGATATGCGGATGACTGAGCCTGGCGGTGAGCTTGATCTCGTGGAGGAACCGCTCGGCACCGAGTGCAGCACCGAGCTCCGGGCGGAGGACCTTGACGGCGACTTTCCGTTCGTGCCTGAGATCCTCAGCTAGGTACACGGTCGCCATGCCGCCGCTGCCCAGCTCGCGCTCGATTCGGTAGCGGTCGGCGAGAGCGGCTTTCAGGCGATCAAAGACGTCGGAGTAGTGGGGCTGGTCGGAGTCATGATCGAAGGACGACATGCTACTGCCCTCCACCAGACTGTAGCGGTATTGGGCCTATCGGACAGCGACCCGATGTGCCCGCAAGATACCGTGGGTGGCAGCGCGGCTCAACTCGCCACGCCTGATAGGCGTGAGGTCGGTGCTGAGCTGGCGTCGCTTTGCTTGTGCGTTGCGGCTCTTCGACTGCAGCGACATGATAAAGGCACTGTGAGTGGCTAGGAGGTTGATGCTCCGAAGCCCTGCAGGTAGAGGGGGCCTCAGCCGTGGCAATACCGCATAGGACAACCTACCCCCGTGCTGGCCCGCAGTCACAGCCAGCCCGCCTAGGTTCGAGCAGCCTTCGCACGCCGACGCGCTATGCCGCTCCGCGGTTCGCGGGCCGCGGACCTGCCGACCGCAGTACACGATGACCGGCCGTCCTCAAGCAGCGTCGTCCGCGGATCCGAGCCTGGTCCTCGAGGCCTTCCGCCGGGCCCTGGACCGGGAGATGCACGTGCTGCGCCGCTATCCCGGGCTGCTTTGGCAACAGCTCTACAACCGGCTCCAGTGGGAGGACGGGCCGCTCCGCGGGGTACTACAGCCGGAGTTCGAGCACCGCAGCCTGGCCGGCGCCTCACCCTGGTTGCGAACCTCGACGCGGTCCCGGGAGTCCGAGGCGCTCGTTCGCACGCTCGAGGGTCACACCGACGAGATGCTGGGGTGCGCGGTGAGTCCGGCTGGCACCTGGATTGTCTCTACCAGTCGGGACAAGACGTTGAAGGTGTGGGATGTGCTCACCGGTGCTGAGCGGGCCACTCTCATCGGCCACACCGACTCGGTGGCGGGATGTGCGGTGAGCCCGGACGGCACCTGGATCGTCTCCGCTAGCGCGGACAGGACATTGAGAGTGTGGGATGTGGCTACCGGCAAAGAGCGAGCTACCCTCACCGGCCACACCGACGTGGTGTACGCGTGTGCGGTGAGCCCGGACGGCACCTGGATCGTCTCCGCCAGCCTGGACGACACGTTGAAGATCTGGGATGTGGCCACCGGCACCGAGCGGGCCACCCTCACCGGCCACGGCCAGCGCGTGAAGTCGTGTGCAGTGAGCCCGGACGGCACCTGGGTCGTCTCCGCCAGCTGGGACAAGACTCTGAAGATCTGGGATGTGGCTGGCGGCACAGAGATCCGCACCCTCACCGGCCACACTGGCGCTGTGGAAGACTGTGCGGTGAGCCCGGACGGCACCTGGATCGTCTCCGCCGGCCACGACCGCACGTTGAAGACTTGGGACGTTTCCACCGGTACGGAGATCCACACCCTCACAGGCCACAGCGGCGGCAACCGGCCTGACCTCTTCGTCGAGATACACGGTTGTGCGGTGAGTCCGGACGGCT
>JASFTY010000404.1:0-4257 GCA_050050535.1 Gemmatimonadales bacterium
AAAGGAGGTCGCTCGGCTCGCCGGCAACATGGCGGCGGAGCTCGGCCTCGACGCCCCGATGGCCAAGCGCATGGGCTTGCTGCATGACATCGGCAAGGGCATGACACACGAGCATGAAGGCACCCACGTAGAGCTGGGATACGAACTCTGCAAGCGTTGTGGCGAACCGGATCAGGTGCTCAACGCCATTCGCGCTCATCACGGCGAGGAACCGGCCCGCTACCCCGAGACCTTCCTGCTCACCGCGGCGGACGCGGTATCGGGCGCGCGCCCGGGCGCACGCCGCGAGTCGTTCGAAGCCTACGTGAAGCGTCTCGAGAAGCTGGAGGAGATCGCCGCCTCGTACGACGGTGTGGCGAAGTGCTTCGCCATCCAGGCTGGCCGCGAAGTCCGAATCATGGTCACGCCGGAGGCCGTGTCCGATGATGAGATGGCGGTGCTCAGCGAGAAGACCGCCAGACGCATCGAGCAAGAGCTGCAGTATCCTGGACAGATCAAGGTCGTCGTCGTCCGCGAAACACGCGCCGTTGACTTCGCCCGCTAGGGCGACTGGCACAAGCGGTCGGCCGCAGGTCGAGCCTGCCGCGGCGGGATCCGGCCCTTGCATATGAGAGTCCTATTCGTCGCCGACTTGGTGGGCAGACCGGGTCGCCGGGTCGCCCGAGCGCTCCTTCCGCAGCTGCGCGAGGAGAAGGCGGCCGATGTCGTCGTCGCCAACGGCGAGAACCTCGCGGCCGGCTTCGGCGTGACAGAACCGACCGTGTCGGATCTGCTCGATATGGGCGTCGATGTCATCACCTCGGGGAACCATATCTGGGACCGCCGCGACGGGTTATCGCTGCTCGAGTCGGAGCCGCGCCTCCTGAGACCGGCCAACTACCCGCCGGGCAACCCGGGCAGTGGCGCCCACATTGTCGAGGTGAAAGCGAACAAGGTCGCGGTACTGAACTTGCAAGGCCGTGTCTTCATGCCAGCCCTCGATGATCCGTTTCGCGTCGGCCGCGCGCTCGTCGATGAGCTACGTGCAGATACGAACATTATCGTCATAGACTTCCACGCCGAGGCGACCGCCGAAAAACAGGCATTCGCCCGCTACATGGACGGCCTGGTCAGCGCCATCGTCGGAACGCACACGCACGTGCCGACCGCCGATGCGCGCATCCTGCCCGGCGGCACGGCGTACATCACCGATCTCGGCATGACCGGCTCGCATTGCGGCGTGATCGGCTACCGGGCCGAGCAGGCGATCAAACGGGCGGCCTTGGGACGGCGAGTGCGTCTCGAGCCGGCCGACGGCGAGTTGAGGCTGCAGGGCGCCATCGTCGATGTCGACGTGGCGTCCGGGCATGCGAAGAACATCGAACGTATCGATCGGGTCTACGAAGAGGAGTGAATAGGTGGCAGACGTAATCGATGGTAAACGGATAGCGGCGGAGATCCGCGCCGAGGTCAAGCAGGCGGTCGACGAGCTGGCGAGCAAGGGCGTCGTGCCGGGGCTCTCGGTAGTGCTCGTCGGTGAGAACCCGGCCAGTGCCGTCTACGTGCGCATGAAGGCGAAGGCGTGCGATGAGACCGGCATCAAGTCGGAAGTCATCAGGATGCCCGAGGAGACGACCCAGGACGAACTCGAGACGGTCATTGACAGGCTCAATGCCGACGACACCGTCCACGGAATCCTCGTCCAGCTTCCGCTTCCGCCGCAGATCGAGGAGCGGGACATCATCTTCCGGATCGCTCCCGAGAAGGACGTCGACGGGTTTCACCCGGTCAGCGTGGGCCGGATGATGATCGGTGATCCCACGGCATTTCGTCCCGCGACCCCGGCCGGAGTCGTCGAGCTGCTGATGCGGACCGGCAACGATCCGTCGGGCAAGCGTGTGACGATCGTCGGTCGATCGAATATCGTCGGCAAGCCGCTGGCGGTGCTGCTCTCGCAGAAGATGAAGGGCGGTAACGCCACGGTGACGCTCGCCCACAGCCGCACGCCTGACTTGCCGGCCGTTCTGCGCGAGGGCGACATTCTGGTGGCTGCGATCGGCGTACCCGAGTTCGTGAAGGCGGAATCGGTGAAGCCCGGCGCGGTAGTGATCGACGTCGGGGTGAACAGGGTCGATGACGCCAGCAGTGAGAAGGGCTACAGACTGGTGGGCGACGTGGCCTACGATGAGGTGTCCAAGGTTGCCAGCGCGATCACACCGGTGCCCGGCGGCGTGGGGCCGATGACGATCGCCATGCTGCTCACCAACTGTATCCAGGCGGCGCGGGAGATCAGCGGCATTTCGTGAATCACGACCTGTTCTTCCAGGCGGTAAACACAGGCGCGCTCGGTCGCGATCGGGTTCCGGAGGTCTGGAGTGTCAGCCAGGTCAACGCGCTGGCGCGCAAGCTACTCGAAGGGTCGCTGCCGCCCATCTGGGTGGCCGGCGAGGTGTCTGGGTTCAAGAGGTATGCCGCCGGCCACTGCTTCTTCACGTTGAAAGACAAAGCGGCACAGCTCAGCTGCGTCATGTGGCGCGAGGCGGCCCGCTCGCTGCCTACCGAGCCGCCCGAGGGGATGACGGTCCATGCTTTCGGGCACCTGTCGATCTATGAGCGGGCCGGCCGCTTCCAGTTCATTGTCCGAGAGCTGAGCGCCAAAGGCGAGGGCCTATGGCGACTCGCCTTCGAGCGCCTGCGCGCCAAGCTCGAGGCGGAAGGGCTCCTCGACCCGGCCCGCAAGCGGGCGATCCCGAGCTATCCGGCCTGCGTGGGCGTGGTCACGTCGCTCGAAGGTGCGGCGATCCGCGATATCGTCTCGATCATCCGTCGCCGCGCACCCTGGACCGACGTGCTCATCTACCCGGCGCGCGTGCAGGGTGACGAGGCACCCGACTCGCTCGTTGAGGCGCTGCGACGTGCCGGGCGGCCGCAACGTGCCGAGATCCTCATCGTGGGGCGCGGCGGCGGTTCACTGGAGGATCTGTGGGCCTTCAACGATGAGCGAGTGGTCCGGGCGATCGCTGCGTCAACGATACCGGTGATCTCGGCCGTGGGCCACGAGGTGGACGTAACGCTCGCCGACTTGGTGGCCGACCTGCGTGCCGCGACCCCGTCCGCCGCAGCGGAGATCGCCGTGCCCGACGGTATCCGCCTGCAGGCGGACCTCGACCGGGCCGGCGAAGGCCTGGCGGCCTCGCTGCAGGGCAGCGTCGTGCGCGACCGGCGCCGCGTCGAACGCCTGGAGGAACGCCTGCTCGAGACGCTGCAAGGAGGTATCGCGCGCCGCAAGCTGGCGGTCGAGACGCTGCGCCGGCGCCTCCGGGCCCTGGGCCCGATGGAGGTCCTGCAGCGTGGCTACGCCCTGGCGTTGGACGGGGATGGGAAGGTCCTCCGCGGTGTAGCCGGCTTCCGCCCGGGGTCGGAGTTCACCTTGCGTCTCAAGGACGGCCGCGTGCACGCTCGAACCGAGACCGTCAGCGAAGAGGCCTGAGAGGCTATGGCTGATAAGTTCCGTCTGGGAGAGGCGCTGAACCGCCTCGAGGAGATCGTCGAGAGCCTGGAGCGCGAGGAACTCGAACTGGAAGATGCTCTTCGCCTCTTCGACGAGGGGATGGAGCTGATCCGCTCCGCCGAGCGCGAGCTGACCGAATCCGAGGGTAGGGTCAAGCAAGTCCTGGCGGATAGGGGCGGCCGGCAGCGCCTCGCGGACGTCGATCTGGATGCGGATTCGGCTGAGGAGTGATCAGTAATCAGTGATCAGTAATCGGTTAGGCCCAGATGCCAACTGATCACCGATCACTGATCACTGACGACTGATCACTGGTTACCTGAAACCGTGCACGACTTCTACACCTATCTCAACGAGACCAGGGAGCACGTCAACCGCGCGCTGACCCAGGTTCTCGACGAACACCTCCAGGGCGTCGACGACTGGCTGACCGAGCCGATCCGTTATGCCTGCGAGGGTGGAGGAAAGCGGTTCCGGGCCACCCTCTTCCTCGCCAGCTACGAGGTCTCTGGCCGTCTGCCGGATGACCGGGTGAGAAGGGTTGCGACGGCATTGGAGATCGTGCACGCCTACTCGCTCGTACATGACGACCTCCCCTGTATGGATGACGATGATTGGCGACGTGGCCGGCCCACCTGCCATCGCGCGTTCGGCACCCAGCGCGCGACCATCGCAGCCGCTGCCATGGTTCCTCTGGCGAGCTGGGTCGTGGCCCGCGAGGCCCGGGCTACGGGGCTGCCGGCGGCGGAGTGCGCCGTCCTGGTCGCCGA
>JASFTY010000405.1:0-4237 GCA_050050535.1 Gemmatimonadales bacterium
GCGAACCGCAACGGCCGGGCCGACTGGGTGGGGAGCCTGATTCGGGACCAGCGCGACCCGTCGGGGCTTCTGTACCGCCGGAACCGGTACTATGATCCTATGGCGGGGCGGTTCACGCAGCCGGACCCGATCGGGCTCGCCGGCGGGCTGAACCTGTACGGGTTCGCGGGAGGCGATCCGGCCAACTTCACGGATCCGTTCGGACTGTGCGCGCCTGGCACACCGCCGTGGCTATGTCCGGAGAATTGGCTGGATGCTTTAGCGACGGCTGCCCACGAGGTATCGGAGTTTGTCGGTGGCTTGGCTGGCTGGCTCCCGGGCCTGAAACCGGCGTCCGAGTCCCTAGCAGGGAGGTCCTTCTCGGGTGAACCACTGAGCGGCAGCCAACGCACCGTAAGGGTAGCACAAGCAGCAGGTGAGATTGGCGCTGGCGTTGTCATTGGTCGGGGGCTGAGAGGGGCTAGCGCCGGTTTACGGAAGCTGTTCGCTTCTAGTGGTGGTCTGGCGGACAACTCCGTTATTGGTGTTCGGGCGACGCTTCTGAAGAGCGGCTTCAGGCAGACATTGTCAGAGAACCGGCAAGGGTATCTGTTTGTTAACGAGCTGGGTGAGCAAGTCCGGATCATGCGGGGAGAGTCCGGATGGTACTTGCGTATCCGGAACCAGTATGGAAACTATCTTGACGCGTTGGGCAATCCCGGACCCCGCGATGCGGCGACTCACCTACCACTCTATGATCGCTGAGGCGTGTACGTGAACGATCTTACGTCGATGCAGGCGCTGCTGCGTGCGTACCGAGACCTCTCAGAATGCATAGTGGAAAGGATCGCGTGGCGCGATTTCGGAACCACCGTCGCGATTACTTTCAGGTATATCTGGAAAGAGGACGGCAGGCTGCGCGGGCGAGACGATGAGCGCCTGTGGGTGGAACTTACCTTCAAGCTCGTCCAGGAGTTTCATTTGCGAAACAGCCTCACGCCGCAAGTTGCAGAGGATCCATCGGTCATCGACTGGGGCAGGACTGAGGTCGCGTGGGTTCAGATCTTGGAAGACGAAAGCTCGATGAAGTACGACGGGTATCCTCTACCGTTCTTCCACGCCGAGGTACGGTGGGAAGGGCGCACTTGGATGGATATCGTATTCGCGGAATTGGAGGTTTGCGAGCGGGCTGACACATCTGCCCCAGCTTGATTGCGGCGACCGGGCGGTACACCCAAGAGGGTTCCATCGGCTAGGCTGCGGGTGGTGCGGCCGGGGCAGACGGCGCCGGCGCCGCTACTCGATGCTGCAGGCGCACTTGGCAGCGAGCGAGTGGTGGCTGAACGCCAATTGGAAGCTGGACGAGTGGACGGTGGACGGTCTGTCGCACCACTCCGAGTCCCGGCTCGCCGACTACGTGGCGCCTGAGGTGAGCTACCTCTACAACTACAATCCCCAGGCCGAGCTGGAGAGCCGGGAGCTGCCGCGGACGGACACGGTGGACGCGACGCAGCTGTATCGGATGTACGACGGTGTGGGTAACATGCGGTTCGGCTACGAGAGCAAATGGGAGGGTCAAGTCCCAAGTTTTGTGTAAATTCTCTGACGGTCCTCCCGGATCGTGATGTTCAGGCTTCTCCCGCTTCCTTCTAATCAGGCGGGGTGGTGCTCCAGGAATACCGCCGCTTGATCATCTAACCTTCGCGGCACGTCGTCGAGGCTGCTCATCCGGTTCCGCGAACTGCTCGATGCCAATGGATCCTTCCGGGAACGTGGCGATGATCTCCAAGACCCCGCCCATCGCGGCGATGTAGCTCCTCAGTGTGCTGAGATACATGTCGGTCCGCCGCTCGAGCTTAGAGACGCTCGCCTGTTTCACCCCAAGCGCCCGGGCGAGCTGTTCCTGCGTGAGCGCACGGGCCTGCCGGAGCTCGTGAAGCGGCATCTCCGCCAGCAGCCTGGCGCCGAGCTCGTCGGCGCGCTTCCGCGCCTCGGGCGACATGCGCTTGCGCAACTCGTCGAACTTCTTCCTAGCCATCTATCAAGCCCTCCTTCTTCAACTCGTCCAGGTGTTCGTCGTACAGCCGGTCGGCGATGGGGACGAATTCCTCGTAGAAGCGGTCATCTCCCGCTTTGTTGACGCCGATGAGCAGGATCGCGACCCTTCGGGGATCGAAGGCGTAGAATACCCTGTAAGGATCGCCGCCGTGCTGCACCCGCAGCTCCCGCATGTGCCCGTGGCGGGAACTGTGGACCGCCGAGCTATAGGGATAGGGTAGATGGGGCCCTTTCCGCTCGAGCAACTGGACGGCAGCCGTGATCGAGATCTGCTCCTCCTCCGTCAGTGTCTCCTACCACCCGGCAAACTCGTCGGTGAACTCCACCGCCCATTCCATAGAGGGAATATAGCTCGGAGGGAATATGGCGTCAAGCCCCAAGACCACTGGGGCGGTGCGCTCGTATCTGGAGAGGTTGCTTCCCAGCACGCGGACAGGCTATTGCAGCTGGCCCCTCCACGCCTGTTTGACAGATTCACCGCAGCTGGTATATTCACTGCACAGTGAATGACCCTCCTATGGTGAATAAGATGCGGGAAAGAGAGCTGTTGGACGCCAGCTACCGTCGCCTCGCCGACACCCTAAGAGAGGGGGGCGGGTTCGAGCTGGTGCAGCTTGCCGCCAGGCGCTCGAAGGCTGCGGCGATCTGGGTCATCAGCTCTGTCACCGGAGAAGTGCGGGTGGTGGTGGAAGCGAAGACGGCGATTTGGCCGCGCGACGTGGAGCGGGTCGCGGCACAGCTCCGGACCTACGTAGCGGAGGAAGGGGCGGATCGCTGCCTAATCGTCGCCCCGGCGCTAACACAGCGCACCCGGGAGCTCCTGCGGCGCCGTGATATCGACTATCTGGATTTGCGCGGCGAGGTGCGGGTGGCGATCCCGGGTCGGCTGCTCGTGCTGGCCGGCGGGGACAAGAAGCGGTCGCCTGACGGGAAATCGTATAGCAGGAACCGGATCGCCAATCCCTTCCGTGGGAAGGCATCGCGAGTGGTGCGGGCGCTGCTGGCGGAGCCGGGGCGGTGGTGGGGCGTGACCGAGCTTGCTGAACGTGTGGACGTGAGCGCCGGTCTCGCGGTCAAGACGCTGAAAAGCCTCGAGGACGAGGCTTACGTTCGGCGAAACGAGGATCGCCAGGTGAGTTTGTCAGACGGGGAGGCACTGCTGCGCCGTTGGGCGGACGCCGCGAGGAATCCGTTTCGCGATGCGGCGCGGTTCACGTCGAGCGTACGTGACCCGGACGAGCTGACTGCGGAGCTGTGCAAGGGACTCGAGCGCCTCGGCGCAGCGTACGCGATTACACGATTGGCAGCGGCTCGGTTCGTCGAGCCGTATGCAGCGGCCAGCGTCGTCGACGCGTATATCGACGGCGATCCGGACCGGTTGGCCGCAGCTCTGGGCTATCTTCCTGTGGAGCGCGGCGAGTCGCTTAGACTTGTCGCGCCACCGGACGCGGGTGTCTTCCAGTTCACTGAGCAGCGCTCCGGCATCACGATGGTCAATCCCGTTCAGCTGTTCGTGGACCTGAAACGGGCCGGAGGGCGCGAGCCCGACGTCGCCGAACGACTTTTCGAGAGGCGGTTGCGAGAGGGCCTGACCTCGCGGAGTGAGCCGTGAAGACTCGCTCCACCTACAGTCCTGAGGTCACGCGTCGTGCTCGCCGGGTTCTCGCGGACGTCTTCGCGGCGCTCGGTGAGCGTGCTGATTACGCCGTGTTGGTCGGGGGCGGTGTGCCGGGCCTCTTGCCGCAAACGGCCTTCGAGAACGCGCCGGGCCACGCGGGGACCACAGATGCGGACATCCTTCTGGACCCGCGCGGCTTTACTGCGGATGATTACGAGACTCTTGCCGAGCGACTTCTCGACAGGGGGTACCGATATCGGAAGGACCGCGATGGGAACGACTTGAAGTTCAGCTTCGAGGTGGAGGTCGAGGGCCAAACGGTCGTCGTGGACTTTCTGGCTCCGAGGCAGCCCGACTCCCGAGGTTTTCGGGTGCCGATCCAGCCGGGGTTACACGCTCACGCGACGTCGGCGGCCCATATCCCGTGGCTGTTCGCGGTCGAGGTGACGGTCGAGGACGAACTCCTGCAAGGTGGCCGGTTTCCGGCTCGCGTTCGCGTGGTTGACGTCCCGGGCTTCGTGGTGCTGAAGGCGTTGACATTCAGCGATCGACAGGCGCCCAAAGACGCCTATGACCTCTGGT
>JASFTY010000406.1:0-4235 GCA_050050535.1 Gemmatimonadales bacterium
GTGGGGATGTCGACGTTCGCCGTGGCGTCGAGGCGGTGGCGGGTCGCAGGCTCCGCGACTGAGTCGGGAGCTTCCGCCGTGCGAACGATCCTCTCCACCTATCGTGTCCAACTGCAGTCGGGGTTCCGCCTGGCGGACCTCAAAGATCGGGTACCGTACCTCTCGCGCCTCGGCGTCACACACGTCTATCTGTCGCCGGTCCTGCGGGCGCGGCACGGCAGCACGCATGGCTACGATGTCGTCGACCCGACGACCCTCAACCCGGCGCTCGGCGACGAGGCGGAGCTGCGTGAGCTGGTGCGGGAGTTGACGCGTGCCGGCATGGGTGTGGTCCTCGACATCGTTCCGAACCACATGGCGACGGGAAGTGAGAACCCGTACTGGGAGGACGTGCTGGCCCACGGTCAGGCCTCGCCGTTCGCCCGTTGGTTCGACATCGACTGGGGGCCGCCGCAGGCGCGCCGCCCCTACCGGATATTCCTTCCGCTCCTGGGCCAGCGGTTGGCCCGTGTCATCCGTGACGGGGAGCTGAAGGTCGTGTACCGGGAGGGTCGCTTCCGGTTCGCCTACTACGAGCAGAGCTTCCCGATAGACCCCGGCAGCTTCCCGCTCATCCTCGAGGCAGGACTCGGCGACACGCGAGGCGCGCCGTCGGACAGACGTGCGGTGGCCGAGCTGGAACTTCTGATCTCCGATTTTCGCAGGCTGCCGCCGCGCGCGAGTACGGTCGCAGCGACGCTGCGCCGCGAGCGGGCCGCCGCGATTGCCGAGCGCCTGGCAGCGCTCTACGACTCAGCCGCGTCCGTACGTGCCCACGTCGACGCTACCATCGCCGGGTTCGGGCCGCACGGCGACGGCCTGCGGCGCTGCCGCCGCCTGCTCGCCGCGCAAGCCTACAGGCTGGCGTACTGGCGCCGCGCCGCACGCGAGATCAACTACCGCCGCTTTTTTACGATTAGCCACCTCGTCGCTCTGCGCGCCGAAGACCCGCAGGTCTTCGCCGCCACTCATCAGCGCATCCTCGACTGGGTCGGCGACGGGCTGATCGACGGGCTCCGTGTCGACCACGTCGACGGTATGCTGGATCCGCGGGCCTACTTGGATCGGCTGTGCGGTAGCGCAACGGCGCGCGGCGGCTCCGATCTCCCGATCTTCGTGGAGAAGATCCTCGCCCGCGACGAGACCCTGCCGTCGGATTGGCCGGTCGCCGGGACCACCGGCTACGACTTCCTCTGCGAGGTCGAGGACGTGTTCATCGACGAGGGCGGGTTCGCGGCTCTGCGCGACATCTACCGTCGTTTCACACGCCGCCCATCGAAGTACGCCGAGGTAGTCCGCCGCAGCAAACGTTTCATCCTCGACCACCATCTGGTCGCCGAGACACGCCGGCTCGCGCGTCAACTCGAGGCCCTGGTACCGGAGTACCGGCGCGACGTCGAGCTGGCCGCCGACCGTCTGCGGGAAGCGATCGTCGAGGTCATGGTCTGCATGCGCGTCTATCGGACCTACGTCGACGCGACGACCACGGAGCCGCGAATCAGCGATCGCGAGGTCCTGGAGGGGGCGCTGACCGGCGCGCGTGCCCGGCGTCGCGCCACTGACGCCGCCCTCGACTTCCTGGCGGATGTCTTGTTATTGCGGTCGCCAGCGCCGAGCCCCGAAGCGGCCGGCGCCCGACTCGCTTTCGTCCAGCGCTTCCAACAGGCAACCGTCTCGGCCGCGGCGAAGGGGAGCGAGGACACCGCCTTCTACCGCTGGTACCCGCTGGCCTCTCGCAACGAGGTGGGTGGCGAGCCGGACGCGCCGTTAGCCGACTCCGCTGCCACGCTGCACGCCGCCAACCGGCGGCATGCAGAGCGTTGGCCGCTTGCCATGCTGGCGGCCAGCACTCACGACAGCAAGCGGAGCGCCGACGTACGAGCACGGCTCGATGTGCTGTCGGAAGTGGCGGGTCTGTGGCAAGCGCACATCGGACGCTGGCACCGCTGGAATCGTCGGCACAGGAAACGGCTCGGCCGCCGTTACGTGCCCGACCGCAACTCGGAGTACCTGCTTTACCAGACGCTGGTCGGAGTCTGGCCGCTAGCGGACGACGGTGATGAGAGCACCGGTCCCGCGACGCCCGCGATCGGCGACGGCTTCCGCGACCGCATCGAGTCCTACGTGGAGAAGGCGGCGCGCGAAGCGAAACTGCACACCAGTTGGGTGGAGCCCGACGCCGGGTACGAGGCGGCGCTACTCGACTTCGTGAGGCTGGCACTCGCGCCGCAGGTCAGCGGTCGGTTCCTGACGGACGTTCAGCACCTCGTTCAGCGGATCGCGCGACCCGGGCTCTGGAACGCTCTGGCGCGTACCGTGATCCAGCTGACCGCGCCCGGAATCCCCGACATCTACCACGGTGATGAGCTGTGGAATTTCTCTCTCGTCGATCCGGACAACCGCCGTCCCGTCGACTTCGACCGGCGCGACCGGCTGCTGGCCGACCTGTCGGCCGCCTGGGAGGGGAGCGACAGCGACCGACAGTCTCTATTGCGGGAGCTGGTGGCGACGCCGGCAGACGGGCGCATAAAGCTCCACGTCGTTAGGCGAGCGCTGGCGGCTCGGCGCACGGCGAGGGAGCTGTTCAGGGCCGGCGACTACGAGGCGCTGCAGGTACGAGGAGCGGCCGCCAACCACGTCTTCGCTTTCGCGCGACGGCTGGGGCGGCAGGCAGCCATCACGATCGTCCCGCGCCTCGCTCTCACGCTCACCGGCGACCCCGCCGTCGCGCCGATCGGCCGCATCTGGGCGGATACCGCGCTGACCGTCCCTGCCCCACTCCGCGCCCGGAGGTGGAGCTGCGCGCTGAGCGGCGCGGAATTCGGGCCGGCCGCGGGGTCGGCGCCGGCGACGTTGCCGGTCGGCGACGTCCTGGCGGCGTTTCCCGCCGCGCTGTTGGTCGCGGGCTAGAGGGGGCCCCTTGGCAGAAGTCACCGAACCTGTCAGATTCTGCGGCCATATCCGGCGCAGAGGTGGAGGGCATGGAACTCAGGCTACCGTACGGGCAATCGCAGATCGCGTATTTCTCCATGGAGATCGCTCTCGATTCCAGTATCCCGACCTACTCGGGCGGTCTCGGGGTGCTGGCCGGAGACATCTTGCGCTCGGCCGCCGACCTCGAGGTCCCGATGGTCGGTGTGACGCTGCTTCACCGCCACGGCTATTTCCGCCAACAGCTCGCAGCCGACGGTACTCAGACCGAGGTTGATGAGCAGTGGTCGCCCGAGGACAGACTCGAGCGGCTCGAGACGACCGTGACAATCGAGATCGAGGGAACCAAGGTCCGCATTCAGCCCTGGCGCTTCACGGTGACCGGCATCGAGGACTATCAGGTCCCAGTGTACCTGCTCGACACGGCGCTGGACTCGAACAGCGAGTTCTACCGCAGCTTGACCGACCACCTCTACGGCGGCGACGCCCACTACCGCCTGTGTCAAGAGGCGGTGTTGGGGCTGGGAGGTGTGGCGGTCTTACGCGCCCTGGGCTACGGTCGCAACATGGTCTACCACATGAACGAGGGGCACTCGGCGCTCCTCACCCTCGCACTGCTCGAGGAGACACTGGAAGAGCAGAACTCGAGCGCGCCCGATGACGAGCTGATCGAAGCGGTGCGCCGGCAATGCGTCTTCACCACGCACACACCGGTGGCCGCCGGGCACGACCGATTCCCGATCGACCTCGTGAACCGAGTCGTGGGGCCGCGGGGAGCATCGCAGCTCGAAGACAGCCGCTGCCTGCTGGACGGCACGCTCAACATGACGTACCTGGCGCTCCGTTTATCGCGCTACATAAACGGTGTGTCGATGCGGCACGGCGAGGTATCGCTGGACATGTTCCCGGGCTACCCGATCCATGCCATCACCAACGGCGTGCACGCCGTAACCTGGACATCGCCGGCCTTCGCCGAGCTGTTCGATCTCAAGATTCCAGGCTGGCGTCACGACAACCGCTACTTGCGGTACGCAATACAGATTCCGCTCGACGACATCCAGGCGGCCCACCAGAGTGCCAAGCGCGTGCTGTTGGATGAGGTCGAGCGCCGCAACGGAGTGCGGCTGGCAGAGGATGTCATCACGCTCGGTTTCGCCCGGCGCGCCACGCCGTACAAGCGAGCCGGTCTCTTGCTCACCGACGTCACGCGCCTCAACGCGATCGCCGATCGGGTCGGGCCGATACAGATCCTCTACGCGGGTAAG